>CBDVBU010000526.1:0-1509 GCA_965372295.1 uncultured Phycisphaerae bacterium | reverse complement strand
CCAAAATATTCGACCACCCAGCCGACGTTGCCTTTTGTCGTCAGGATGCTCAGCAGTTTTAGTATCACATCCTTGGCGGCCACCCAGTCGCTTAATTCGCCGGTAAGTTTTACGCCCAGTACCCTGGGGCATTTCATGTAGAATGGTCCGCCGGCCATAGCGACCGCCACATCCAACCCGCCAGCCCCGATGGCCAGCATTCCGATTCCGCCGCCGGTCGGCGTATGCGAATCGCTGCCCAGCAGCGTCGCGCCGGGTTTGCCGAACCTCTCCAAATGGAGCTGATGACAGATTCCGTTGCCGGGGCGCGAATGATAGACGCCGGCCTTGGCGGCGACGGTTTGCAGATACAAATGGTCGTTGTGGTTCTCCGGCCCGAAACCTGCCATATTGTGATCGACGTAGCTAACCGACAAATCGGTTTTCACCGGTCTGAGCCCCATCGATTCGTACAGCAAAAACGCCGTCGTTCCCGTGGCATCCTGTGTTAATGTCTGGTCGATACGAATCCCGATCTGACAACCCGCTTCGAGCTTGCCGTCAACCAGGTGCTTGCTCAATATCTTATAAACAAGTGTTTGTCCCAATTTCATGCTCCTAAGAATCCAAAAGCGGTAGTCTAACATAAATACGGCCCCAAGACAAATCCTGACGATAGACCAATTTCGATGTAACCTAACAAGCCGCAGTGTGCACAGACTATTGTGCCCAATTAACCTGTTCACCTTTGAGAAAAAAACTTGAATTGACAGTTGATTAGTATGAGGACTATTAGGTACAATATCGCCGGATGCCGAGTTATTCGTGCCGCGGAACGCAGAACGACGAACGCAGAACGATTAAAGTGTAATAAGGAGATGCTCATGGAACAGGAGCAACCAAGAATCATAGTTGAGTCCGGAATGGATGTCACCATCGTGACGTTCACAGAAGAAAGAATCGTCGATGAGGAACAGATAAGGGAACTTCAGGAATCTTTCGAGCCGATTATTAAAAAGAATCAGGACAAGGAACTAATTCTCAATTTTATCAACGTTAAGTTTATGACCTCCGCCCTCTTGGGTTTTCTGGTTAGAGTCCATAAAAATGTCTGCGAATTAGGTGGTCGGCTGCGACTATCCAATTTAGACTCGAATCTCCACAAAGTCTTCGAAATTACACAACTGACGAAGATTTTTAACATATCGTAAGCCGAGAAAACTGCCAGGTTTGTACCAGATGTCCTGCATATATTGCATGGTCGGCGATTATCCGAACAAAGCATGATCCTTGACAACATCAGTATATAAAACGAGCCCATACCTTTCGGATAGCTTAGAAAGACTCTATTGATATTTTCATAAAACAAGGGCTTAGAAGGGCTGTAAGTGTCAAACTTAACAGCCCAGCCCTGTCAAACTCACTTTTATTCTGCTACTATTCTTACAGTGCTCTGCGCCTGCGCAGCCAACCGACAAGGCCTATACCAATACTGCCTAACAAAATAGCACCGGGAGCCGGGATCGTGGC
>CBDVBU010000525.1:0-1525 GCA_965372295.1 uncultured Phycisphaerae bacterium | reverse complement strand
GCCGGACTTCTCTTGTATCAGGATGCCCACGATTAAACCGACTGCGACGAACACAAGAGGGCAGGTGCTGATAACTCGCTCGTGAAAATTCGGCCCCGTTAATTGCCTGTCGATGAGTTCCAATTTCCGCCGGATGTCATCCATGACGAAAAGACTACAAACTCGAAGGGCAAGACTCAAGTGCAATTTTTCAGGCTTATTTCTTCCATCCCGGCCCGCGAACGACCCGGCCGGGTTTGGCGCCGGTATGTTCGCCGTCTTTGAGGACCTGCGTGCCGTTTACGAAAACATGTACCATGCCGGTCGCGTACTGGTGCGGCTTTTCATAAGTCGCATGATCGGAAATCGTATCAGGATCGAAAATGACTATGTCGGCATAATATCCTGTTTCAAGTTTCCCCCGCCTGTCGAGTTTGAGATTATCCGCCGGCAGTGACGTCAAACGCCTGACCGCCTCGGCTAATGAGATGACCTTTTCCCGGCGGACATATTTGCCGAGCAGCCGGGCGAAGCTCCCGTATGCACGGGGGTGCGTGCTCGATTTCAGAAAGACTCCCTCCGGAGCTAAAGAACCCGCATCGGAACAAAAGCTGACCCAGGGAAGCTTAATCTGCTTCTTCACATTCTCCTCAGACATTAGAAAGTAAATCGTGCTGACCCTGCTATCGTCCTCTATCACAAGGTCGATCGCTGTTTCTTCGGGTGATTTTCTTCTCATGCCGGCGACCTGGCCAAGCGTTTTTCCGGTAAGATGTCTGAGCTTCTTGTTTTTGAATCCCACCAGGAGAACATTTTCAGGCGAGCCGGCAAGAAGATACAGATTTTCCCATTCATCGGTGGGCGTGGACATTTCCTTTAAGACACGCCGTCTGATTCCCGGATTTTTGAGCCGCGTCACCCATGCACGATGCCCCCCGGCCTGGACCCAGGGGGGCATTGCGGCATCGAGGCCAGTCGCGCCCGCCGTATAGTTGTACATATTCGCCGTAATACTGAGGCCCTCGGCCCGCGCTTTTTCAATCTTTTCAATCATAGCGTCGAGTTTATGCCAATTCGCCTTACCGGCGGCTTTCATGTGATACAGCTCCGCGGCGACATTTGCCTTTCGCGCGATGGTTATCAATTCATCCAGCGCTTCGAGCAGTTGGTTACCCTCGCTGCGGAGGTGCGAAATGTAAATTCCGCCGTATCGGCCCGCCACTTTGGCAAGAGCGACCAGCTCATCCGTCTCGGCATATACGCCGGGAGCGTAAATTAGAGCCGAACCGACGCCCAACGCTCCCTCCCGCATTGCCTGGCTGACCAATTGCCGCATCTGTTGAAGTTCTTTGGAACTTGGCGCCCGGTCCTCGTATCCGAGAGCGTGAACACGAACGGTTGCTGCACCGACAAATGAAGCAACGTTGGTTGAAACGCCTTTTCTTTCAAGATATTCGAGATACTCTCCGAGCGTGGTCCATTTTATATCGAATTTGATGTCCCCCTGAGATTCGAGCATGTCCCGCTTCATCATCTCATTGAGAGG
>CBDVBU010000524.1:0-1539 GCA_965372295.1 uncultured Phycisphaerae bacterium | reverse complement strand
TCACCCAGCCGTCCATCAGACCGGCGGCGCCGAGGAAATAGGCGAACGCCATGTCACGGAGCATCCCGAAAACTCTGCTGATCGTCGTAAGACCCGCAATTTGTCTAAAACCTTTTATCATTTCCGGCTGTTCGATTCACCAGTCACGACTGGGAGATTTTGCGCTACGCTTTGCGTGCCACGCTAAACGGCCTGCACCGCCCAATATTATTCAATAAGCCCACAGAAGTCATACAAATCAGCAGACTTGAGCCGCCATAACTTACGAAGGGCAACGTCAAGCCTGTAATCGGCATAAGACCAACGGTCATGCCAACATTTATGATGACCTCAACTACGAACATAGCGACAATACCGATGGCAAGCAATCTGCCGAACGGATCGGTATTGTTCGCTGCGATTTCCAGTCCGCAGCTTACAATAATAACATAAAGCCCAAGCAAACCCAGGCAGCCCCAGAAACCCCATTGATGGGCGATTACGGCAAAAATGAAATCGTTGTGCCTTTCGGGCAGGAAATTGTATTTAATGAAGGGTCCTCGCCTGTAGCCGTATCCTTTGCCGCTGTTTATCCCGCCGGAGGCGATAGCATATTTCGAACGGATAAGATGGTAGCCCCAGTCATTCTTCCATTTTTTCGTGCTGAACTCGGTTCCCACGAGAATCCTGCCCAGGATCGGTTGCTGTTCGGCTTTCTCGCGGATCCAGGCGTTTTGTAAAAATACACTGCTTATTCTGGTCCGCTGATAATCCTCCATTTTGAACCATAGCAATGGGCTGACCATAATAGCCATAAATATAATAATCAGCAAATGCTTGACCTTAGCCCCGGCTACAAACAGCATTGTGAACAAAATCGGCATCATTAACAGCACCGTTCCAAGATCCGGCTCGGGTAAGATAAGGATCATCGGCAAAAGCGCAAGGGCAAAGGGCCCGATGAGAGCCTTAAAGTTACGATAATTGCTGCGATATCTCAAGTACCATGCCAGCGCCAGAATATACGCCAGTTTACAGAACTCCGAAGGCTGAATAGAAGGAAGCGTTCGCCCTCCAATAGTAAACCATATCCAACGGTACGTACCATTCTTCGGTTTTGCAAAAGGCAGAACAACGATATATTTGCTTACAAGCAGTATAGCCAGCAGTACGAGTATGCCGGCGAAAATCCAGTAGCTTATCGAGCCTAAACGCCTGTAGTTGATCGAGTTAATCACTATGAAGCCGGCTAATCCGACTATGAAGAAAATGACCTGTTTTTCCCATTTATTACTCAAATCCTCGGCTTGACCGGCGGGACTTTGCTCTGCGGGATTACCAATAGAGTAAATAGTGGCTATTCCAATACCAATCAGCATTAAAGTTGCCGCCAGCAGGCACAGTCTTACAAATAGTAATCGTCCTTTCAGAAAACCGTACATAAGTTAGACATTACCATAGACCTGCCAAATTTGCATTTACGAACTCTAAAATCACAAAAAAAACGAGACTGTAGCAGCAATGCAGAGTTTTCTTCTATCCTGTTTTTCGTCTTTCACT
>CBDVBU010000523.1:0-1544 GCA_965372295.1 uncultured Phycisphaerae bacterium | reverse complement strand
GGCCAATCCTGATGTAATGAGCGCCGCTGAAATCTCCCGAGTTCCAGGCGCGCACGAATGTGCCGTCGGCCATGTAAACCTGCACGGCCGGCTGGCTGCGGGTAAAGATGTAAACCTGGTCTTGGTCGTCCAAAGTCACGCCTGGCATCTGGTCCCATTCGTAATTCTCCGGTTTTTCAGGCCAGGTAGCGTCAACGACGCAGCGTAACGTGCTACTATCCTGCTGATTTATGGGCGGCTGCGCACATCCGAGACAAAGCGAAATCAAGAACAACACTGCCAAGATAAAATTGCAAAAAGTCGAACGCATACGGCACACTCCTTTCTTTTCACCGGGTCTGAAGCAATGTTAACATTTCTACTCGTATGAATCAAGTGCGACAACCACTTTTGCTTTTACGTATATTATCAGAATATCGGAAAGCGATCCAAGGAATCGCAAAACTATGCCAGCCTATTCCGGGCGCCAGGGATTTTGATTATCACCTTTGGGCTGAAGGAATTTCGCATCGACCTCGATATACCAGGCGTGCAGCTTGTTTCGCATCTGCTCGACCCGCTGCGGGTATTGAGAGGCGAGGTCCTGCCGTTCGCCTATGTCGTTTTGCAGATCGTACAGATGAACTCGACCGTCCTCGAAACGTTCGATGAGCTTCCAGTCGCCCATTCGAATTGCGCCGCCGGGGAAACCGCCCTGATTGGAGTAGTGCGGATAATGCCAATAGATGGCGTCGCGATCAATACTTGTCGCGCCCCTAAGCAGCGGCACCAGCGACACGCCGTCCAAATGCCAGTCTTTCTTCAAGGGCAAACCGGCCATATCGAGGATAGTCGGGTAGAAGTCGGTACTGATTACCGGCACATCGGATTCGCAAGCGCGCTTTGTCACGCCGGGCCAGCGGATCAGGAAAGGTTCACGGATACCGCCTTCGTATAACCAGCCCTTGCCCCCGCGCAGAGGCAGATTGGACGTCGGCGAGCCTTCGCTGGTCGATAGTCCGCCGTTGTCGGACATAAGGATAACAGCCGTGTCATCGGCGATGCCAAGCTGCTCCAGCTTGTCCAGCACGCGACCGATCTGTTCATCCATGGCCTCGACCATAGCCGCGTAAATAGCGTGACATTGCCGGAGGCGCACCTGCCGCTGCTTCTCCACCGGCCAGACCTGCTCTTCCGGCCCAAATTCCCGCTCTTCGGCGTCCAATAGTCTCTGCCGTTTGGCCTGGTATTTGGCTATCAGGTCATCCCGGCCCTGGAGCGGCGTGTGAACGGAGTAGAACGCCAGATAGAGCAGGAAAGGATTGTTTCTGTATTTGTCGAGCAGCTTCAACGATTCGTCGGTTAATACCTTCGGAAGGTGTGAGCCTTCGGGATAATCGCCAAGCCGGGGATTATTGAAGGGGGCAAAATAGCCGCCGCGCGGTGAACCCAACGCCCAGCCTCCGACGTTAACGTCAAATCCCTGGTTTTCAGGCCAATACTTCTCCTTGGAGCCGAGATGCCACTTACCGAGGAATGCCGTCTTGTAGCCGTGCTCCTTCAGG
>CBDVBU010000522.1:0-1563 GCA_965372295.1 uncultured Phycisphaerae bacterium | reverse complement strand
CATACGTTTGATCATTGCCTGTATCCTGCCTCCTAAATTTTAGAACAATTAGAACGGTTTTAACTTTTAGCCCTATAAAAAGCAAAATCGCCTAAATAAGTCATGTTTATTGTAACATAAATAGAGTCGTCACTGCAAGGTTCACTATTAGCCGAGTTATATGTTTTATGCCGGAAGGACTTGCATCTAACAGCACGAACCACTATTCTTGATGGATAATTTGTGCTATACCGGCGCTTGGTTTTTTTGCTCTCGGATCGAAAAAAATAAGGAAATGTAATATGAATTTTTTCCGTTCACCGCAAAATACTGGAATTGGGCCCGAAGATGTAAAACCTTCCGGGGACGACTTTGAAGTCATCGGCGTTTTTAATGCCGGCGTCACTCGCCTTGAAGACGAGATCATTCTGCTTCTTCGAGTTGCGGAAAGACCGATTAACAAGAATCCGGCTGTCGTATTAGCCGCCGTTTACGATGTCGCTGAAGAGCGGCTTGTCACAATAGAATTTTCTAAAGATAATCCGGAAAACGATTTTTCGGATCCTCGACTGATAATTAAGTCGGACCAGACTTACCTAACTTCTATCTCGCATCTGAGGCTGGCCCGAAGCAAAAACGGCATCAACTTCAAGATTAACGATGTCCCCTCGATTTTCCCGGCGAACGATTATGAAACATTCGGCCTCGAAGATCCCCGGATCAGCCTGATCGACGGCATATATTATATCAGTTACGTCGCGGTCTCTCCTCTCGGAGTGACGACCTGCCTGATATCCACGAAGGATTTCGTCTCTTTCCAGCGTCACGGCGTTATCTTCTGTCCGGAAAATAAGGATGCCGTGCTTTTTTCCGGAAAAGTCGAGGGCAAATTTTACGCCCTGCACAGGCCGGTCTCCCCCCTCTTCAAGAAGCAGGAAATCTGGATCGCCGAATCGCCCGACCTTCACTGCTGGGGAAATCATCGCTGCCTGATGGGGCCTCACCCGGGTCATTGGGACGAGGCAAAGATCGGTGCCGGCGCCGTGCCCTTCAAAACCGACCGTGGCTGGCTCGAGATATACCACGGAGTTGACCGAAATAATCGCTACTGTCTCGGGGCGGTCCTGCTGGACGGCGCCGAGCCGTGGAAGGTCATTGCAAGGACAAACAAGCCAATTCTCGAACCACAGGCCGGCTACGAATGTGAGGGCTTCTTTGGAAACGTCGTCTTCAGTTGCGGGCTGCTGTGCGAGGATGACAACGTCAGAATATACTACGGAGCGGCCGATACCGTTATCTGCTACGCGGAGCTGTCCTTGAAAGAAATCGTCGCAACATTGGACCTGTAGCGCAGATTCTGCTAAACAACTCTCAAAACACGCTTTTCTATGGCAATTTATCGGAACCATATTTAATCCGCCAAACTTGCCCGATTGTGAATTTAATGCCGCCATCGAAGGAAGTTTTTCTTCTACCTTTGATACTCCACCTTTTTTCTGCCGATAAACGTAACATAGTCAATTGGAGATAATTATATGAAAACGAACAGAAACATATTAACCGTCATCGTGGTCATTATTGCCT
>CBDVBU010000521.1:0-1578 GCA_965372295.1 uncultured Phycisphaerae bacterium | reverse complement strand
CATATTGCCAATACGCCGGATTTGCGCTGTAAATCTCTATTCTTTTTGCCGGAGCGGCCGTTGCCGAGGCCAAAACTGAGAGCAGGGCGGCGGTGAATACGACCGGCGATAATTTGTTTGCGGTTTTCCATTTTCTCATAATAAATGTCCTTATCGAGCTAAATTAATAATGGTGCGGATTTTCCTATTTTGCTGATTATACGTCCGGCACAAACTTAGGTCAATCGCGAGGATAAAAACCTTGACTTTTGGAGCGTGATTTGATAAAATGATTATAATAATCGTGAGGGGATTGAAAGGGTGGAGATGAATCCTTGGCTTGAAACTACGGGTGTTGTTCTAATCGCCGTGTTCGGCGTTTTTGCGGGCAGGGCCTGTTCGCGCTTTCGAAAGCCTTATTGGGTATTGGGTTATATTCTGCCTTCGGTGCTCATTGCGATGCTTGCGATGGTCAGATTCAATGATGCGCTGTACTTTGTCCCGCCGTTCTCCTGGGTTGCAGCCGGTCGGGTCAGATTCGTGGTTTTGTCCCTGGCTGTCTCAATGGGCCTGACGGTTCCATTATCGCGCCTGCCTTACAAATTCGAGAAGCTCATCGTTTGTATCCTGATGGCGGGATTTGTGGCTTGGTTTTCGGTGCTGCCTTTTCTCGTCCCGGCATTGATTAAAGATCATCTTTCGAACCTTCAGACGAAATTCGATAAAAACGGCATCTGTCGTCAGACTACGGATTACACATGCGGCCCGGCAGCGGCGGTAACGGCTCTTAGAAAATTGGGCCTGACAGCAAACGAGGGAGAGCTGGCAGTGCTTTCTTATTCAAGCCCGGTTATAGGCACGCTCCCGGCATGTCTTTCCTCGGCCCTGCAGGATCGCTACAGTGCCGAGGGCCTGAACTGCCGGTACCGACGCTTCGACTCGGTCGCTCAGCTCAAAAATGCAGGTATTACGCTGGCCCTGGTTAGGGAAGCATTCCTTATGGACCACTGTCTTGCTGTGCTGGAAGTCTCGGACGATGCGGTGACTGTCGCCGATCCGGTAACGGGGACGCGATTGATGCCGTACGAGCAATTCGAGAAAATCTGGCGATTTTGCGGTATCGTCCTGAAGCGAAATCCTCTACAGAGCATCTGATCGAAAACCGCACAAATTGCATTCGCTTTCACCGCTATTACCTGAGAAAGAAGTCTATTCGAGTCGCTTGCGGTAAAGCCGGGTTTGCAGAGAGTTTTGCCATGCGGTCCAGTTTGAATCGCCGACTTCTTTGTCAATCGCTGATGTCACCTGGTTTATCTTTGCGTCCAGACCGTCAATATAATAGACCATAAAGGCCTCCGCCGTCGCCGGCAGCTTCGGCGAGCCGAATTCGTATGCTCCGTGATGTGACAGGATGATATGCCCGATAGCGTCCAAAATCGCCTGTTCGATTTGCGTGCCCCCGGACCTCAAAGAATCGGCCTTCTCATTAATCATAAGAAGGCTCTTGGAAATATGCCCAATCAACTGGCCCGAATCGGTGTACGAAAAGGCCATATCGTAAGCAAGCTCTTCGGTTTTGCCGATGTCGTGGAGAAAAAT
>CBDVBU010000520.1:0-1594 GCA_965372295.1 uncultured Phycisphaerae bacterium | reverse complement strand
TCACGTTCGAGGAGATGAAGTGGCTGACGAACTGGCTTATCGTTCGGGGATGCAATCTGCTGTATCCGCACGCGTTTTATTATTCGGTGCGAGGCCCTCGCATCGACGAACGTCCGCCGGACGTGGGACCAAACAGTGCATGGTGGGATGAGTATCGACCGTTTGCAGATTCGGTTCGACGGCTCTGCTGGCTTAATACGGACAGCAGGCACGTGTGCAAGCTGGCAATCTTAGGATTGAATGACCATCTGCCCTGGCGGGCGGCGAAGGTATGTTTCCAAAGCCAGCGGGATTTCAATTACTTGGAAGCACGGCACCTTTGGGAGGATGCCGAGGTGAGCCAAGACGGCATCCGGATTGCGGGAATGCACTACAGGGCATTGATTATCGAGGTAGAACCACCTGAGAAGACAAAACCTGCTTTGGATCTGCTGGATAAAGCCGGCCGGCTGATACGGTGGAACAACCGTATGGAGGATTCGGAGCTGCTGCAGCAAATTGACCGATTGGTGCCGGTGGATGTCCGAGTCCGGCCTGCATCGCGTGATTTGCGGGTGCGCCACGTTCTAAAAAATGGAGTGGATTATTACATCGTCTTTAACGAAGGCCAAACTAATCTCGAAGTTAGATTGGAGACATCCATGAAGGGCAGACGTATCCTGCTCGATTCGCAGACTTCCCGGCAACAAATTCTTGCGCCCGAAGAGCCCCTGCTTCTTAAGCCGCACGAACTGCGTATCTTAATGGTCACGAAAAAATAGATTCACCGTTTCGAGGAGTAAACGGATGGCACCGGAAATCATGTAAGGAATTTCTTGTTCGTTCAACCGCAGAGTGACTATTTTCAGTACCTCAATTTCCTCACTCATACACAACCTTTATTTATCACAGAGTTATAAATCAACCCAAAACAGCATAACATGTTATGGCCCCCACAACAAGAAAAAGTGGCACACTTATACACTGCAAAGGCCTATTCGGGGAACATTGACAGTCGCTGCTTATTCGGCTAATATCCAATTCTATGCAGGATAAATCTGTGAATATATTAGGCATTGAGACGAGTTGCGATGAGACGGCGGCGGCGGTGGTTGCCGATGGCAAGGTTGTCAAATCGTCCTTGGTGGCCTCGCAGGCTAAGCTGCATGAAAAGTATGGCGGCGTCGTTCCTGAGATCGCTTCTCGGGCACATATTGAAAAGATATATCCTGTCATTAAAGAGGCAATGGAGCAGGCCAACGTGGCTAAGGACGATATTGATGCAATTGCAGTTGCGAATCAGCCGGGGCTGACCATCGCTCTGGTGGTCGGCGTTACCGCCGCCAAGACGCTTAGCTTCGCCTGGGACAAGCCGCTTATTGCAATAAATCACCTGCACGCACACCTGCAGTCGGCGATGATGTCCGAGGAGAATCTGGAACTGCCCGCCGCTGCCCTGATCGTATCGGGCGGACATACAAGCCTTTACGATTACCATTCTCCACTGGAGCCGGAACTGTTAGGCTCCACTATCGACGATGCCGCCGGTGAGGCTTTTGACAAAGTCGCAACCATCCTGAAACTGCCCTACCCCGGCGGGCCAAGCATTGAAAAG
>CBDVBU010000519.1:0-1613 GCA_965372295.1 uncultured Phycisphaerae bacterium | reverse complement strand
GCCCGGCCCATCAAGCCGCGTTTGTCCAATTCCGTACCGATGGCCCCATCGAGCAAAATGATGTCCTTGTTTTCTAAGGCCTTTGGAAACTGCATCAGTAAATCCTTCGCAGTTAATGTTAATTTATTCCACTCCGAGCCCAACCAGCTCATCCTTAACCTGGCCGATGCTATTAAATAGAATTGTATTTAATCCAATGCCTTCAGCCCCTCGTATGTAATCCTGCCTGTCATCGATGAAGACTGCCTGCCCGGCCCTCGAACCGAGCCTCTCCAGCGTAATCTCATAGATCCTTCGTTCGGATTTCATCACTCCCTCGACACACGAAAAAACGAGCACGTCAAACATATCATAATTCCGCTCGTGAAAAAACTCTACCGCCGGAAGTTCGGTATCGGACAAGATCGCTGTTTTATAACCTTTATCCTGCAGCGAAGAAGCAAGGCGGAACATCTCCTGTTTCGGCACATAAGCGGACCGGAAAGCTTCATACCACTGCGATCGCGCCGGCGGCATCGGCTTACCAAGCTTACCGGCTATCTGCCGCCAGAATTTCTCTTCACTGATTATGCCCTTGGGGAACTCATCCAGAAACGAATCATGTACCGGCGTGTAATCTTCGAGCGGTACGCCGAAAGCTTCGGAGCAGTACCGCAAAATCCCAGGTATCGGGTCCTCTATCAGCACCCCTCCCCAATCGAATATGACCGATTCTATTTTCTCCATTTTAACAATCCAGCTATAACCGGTATTAATTATTTCCCGTCAAAACCCGTCGAAGGGACAATACAAAGCTTCGACCGACATGGCAATATTTTTCTACGGATGAAAGTGATTGCTTTTGGTCTTTGACGAAAGGATCATTGCATTCTATAATCAATATGTTTTTATGAGGATAAAAAAGATGGAGCTGATTCTAACGGTCATAATCGGTGTTCTGGTCCTGGTTGTGCTGGGGCTTTTGGTCTGGCTGATTGTCTCCAATTCCGGCAACGCCGAAAAAATGGGAGGCCAGCAGGCCTCGATCGGCCTTCTACAGCAGCAATTGGAGACTTTGAAAACCGCCCAGGACAAAACCACAGAAAGCCTGAATAAATCTCTACAGACAGGCCAGAATACGCTCAACCAGAGCCTGCAATCGAGTCAGAAGACGCTCAGCGAGCTGCACAGTCAGATCGGCGAACTGCAGGGCACGAATAAGCAGATGATGCAAATGGGAACCGAAATCAAACGGCTCCAGAACATTCTTAGTTCCCCTAAACTCCGGGGCCAGATGGGCGAATGGTCTCTCGAAAATCTTCTCTCTCAAATCCTGCCAAAAAACAGCTACAAACTCCAGCATGCTTTCAAAGACGGCAAAATTGTCGACGCCCTGATACAAATGCCCGGTTTTTCGGTGTCAGTCGATGCCAAATTCCCGCTGCCCGGTTTTGAAAAAATCGTAAAAGCCGAAACCGATGAGGAAAAAACAAAACTTCGCAAACAATTCATCAAGGACGTCACCACTCATATCGACAAGATTGCCGGCGACTACATCAGGCCCGCCGAGGGCACGCTGGATTTTGCACTTTGTTACATACCTGCCGAGAACGTTTATTACGAAACGATAGTCA
>CBDVBU010000518.1:0-1620 GCA_965372295.1 uncultured Phycisphaerae bacterium | reverse complement strand
TTCGCAGGGATGACAGTGTGAATCGGTCAGTTTAAGTAAATAAACTTATGCATCGAGACAAAAATGGCAAAAAACAAAGATGTTTATTCGAGTCCTCTCGTTGAGAGAAACGCATCGAGAGAAATGGCCGAGCTGTTCGGGGCCCAGAAAAAATTCGCCACTTGGCGCCGGCTCTGGCTGGAGCTTGCAAAAGCACAGCAGAAACTCGGACTGGATATAAAAAACAGCCAGATAAAGCAGATGGCCAGGCGCCTCGACGACATCGATTTCAAAAAGGCCGCCCGCTACGAGAAGCAATTCCGGCATGATGTTATGGCGCATGTTTACACGTTCGCCGACGCGGCGCCGAAGGCCGATCCGATCATCCACCTCGGCGCGACAAGCTGCTACGTCGGTGACAACGCCGATTTGATTATCATGCGGGAAGGACTCCAAATCGTCGCCGGCAAACTCGCCGCGGTGATCAACCTGCTCGGCAAGTTCGCCAAGAAATACCGTGAACTACCAACGCTTGGCTTTACACATTATCAGCCGGCCCAGTTGACCACCGTCGGTAAAAGGGCGACGCTTTGGTGCTACGAGTTCGTAATGGATTTGCAGGAAATCGAGCACCGGCTTGAGACTATGCCCTTCCGAGGAGTCAAAGGCACCACGGGCACTCAAGCCTCGTTCCTGGCGCTTTTCGACGGCAATCACAGCAAAGTCAGGCAGCTTGATAAGGCAGTAGCCGCTGCATTCGGCTTTAAGAAAATCTGTGCCGTAACGGGCCAGACCTATCAGCGGAAAATCGACGCCTTCGTTGTCAATACCCTCGCCTCAATCGCACAGTCCGCTCACAAGATGTGCAACGATATCCGGCTGCTTTCCAATCTCAAAGAAATCGAAGAACCGTTCGAGGAATCGCAAATCGGCTCCTCGGCCATGCCTTATAAGAGAAACCCGATGCGCTGCGAGCGAACGACCGCCCTTAGCAGATTTGTGCTGAGCCTGGCTTCCAGCCCGCAGATGACGGCCTCCGAGCAGTGGCTCGAAAGAACACTCGACGACTCAGCCAACAGGCGGATCGTTATTCCGGAGGCGTTTCTGGCCGTCGATGGCATCCTGGAGATTCTTATCAACGTGGCGGATGGGCTTGTGGTCTATCCGAAAGTCATCGCAGCACGCGTTGGGGCCGAACTGCCGTTTATGGCCACCGAGAACATCCTGATGGCGGCGGTAAAGGCCGGCGGTAACAGGCAGGAGCTGCACGAAAAAATAAGGCTGCACTCACACGCCGCCGCCGCTCAGGTCAAGAAGCTGGGCAAGCCCAACGACCTGGTCGGCCGGCTAAAAGCGGACATCGCCTTCGCCAAGATCGATTTCGAAAAAGTGCTGAATCCTGATGTGTACCTCGGCCGATCCGCCCAGCAGGTCGATGAATTCGTCAGAAGTATCGTAATGCCCATCCGCAAAAAATATCGAAAAGAACTCGGCAGAAAAGTAGAACTTAATGTTTGAATATTATCACTCGACCCGACACCCGTGTCACGAGGTATAAAAGATGACCAGAGAAGAATTGATTAAACGTATCAAAGAGACGGCTTATCTGGAGGGCGATTTTGTCCTTCGCAGCGGCAAGCG
>CBDVBU010000517.1:0-1639 GCA_965372295.1 uncultured Phycisphaerae bacterium | reverse complement strand
GGGTGGCGGCGGACTTTGTGCCTTTCGTGATTCCCGCCAGGTCCGACGCGAACTCGCCGATTGCTGTAACGTCGTACGAGCCGATTCTAATCGATAGTGATCGCTTGCTGGCGGATGGCGCCCACTTTTATCGTGCCGGAAAGCGTGTTCGCCTCTGGGGCGTGAATCTTTCCTTTGGGGCGAATCTGCCCACGCACGAGGATGCCCCTTTTATCGCCGCCCGCCTGGCAGCGGCAGGCGTTAACAGTATAAGATGCCATCACATGGATACCTCTCGGTGGCCTCGCGGGTTGTGGAATTCCAGAGACGGAAAAACTATCGAGCCGGAGGCGCTCGACAGGCTGGATTTCTTCATCGACCAGTTAGCCCGTCACGGCATATGCGTCAACCTTAATCTCCACGTTGGCAGATCGCACAGCCAATATCTGGATTTACCCGAGGTGAATCGCAATTATGACAAGATCTCCAACATTTTCACACCGGCCCTGATAAATGCTCAGAAGAAATTTGCCCGCGAGCTGTTGGGTCGCGTCAATCCATACCGTAAGGTCCGTTACGCCGATGACCCGGCGATAGCTATTGTCGAGATCACTAATGAGAACAGTTTCTTCATGTGGTCCGGCGAAGAAACGTTGCGAACGCTCCCGACCTACTATGCAGATATTCTTCAGAAGAAGTTTAATGCCTGGCTCAAGCAGAAGTACGGTTCGGATGAGAAACTGCGCGAGGCCTGGTCCGGCGGTGCGCAACCGCTCGGCAAGAACCTCCTGACTGATGCAAATTTGAAGAGTGGAAATGTTCCGAGTGGCTGGCAACTTGAGCAGCATTCAGGTTGTAAAGCTGTGCTTCGACGCCAACGATATCTATCTCAAGATGCGCTGCGTATAGATATCGATAAGTCCGACGAAACCGAATGGCACCTGCAATTCAAGCAGGCCGGGCTTTCGATTGAAGCAGGGGAGTATTATACGGTGACGTTTGAAGCTGCCGGCGAAAAGCCGAGAAAGTTGAGTTGTGGCGTAAGCCAGGCGCACGAGCCGTGGCAGAATCTTGGTTTATCACGGTGGGTAGACTTGACACAGAAGTGGCAGACATTTCGTTTCGGCTTTGTCGCCAAAGCGGACGACCATAACGCACGTGTGAGCTTTAGTTTCGGAGGTAATAACGTTCCTTTCTACCTTGCGAACATAAGGCTTCATCCCGGTGGCAGAGTGGGGTTGGGCAAAGACGAATCCATCCGAGATGGCAGCGTGCCGGTTTACGCCGACAACGAAAGCCCACAGCGGACGACCGACCGGATGCGTTTTCTTGCTGAGATGGAAAAAAGTTATTTTGACGGAATGCGTGACTTCGTAAAGAACGACCTTGGGTGCAAGGCGCTCGTAACCGGCACAATTGTATTTGGCCCGTTGGGATTGTACGCACAAAGCGACATGGATTTCATCGACGCTCACGCTTACTGGCAACATCCTCGGTTTCCCGGCAGACCCTGGGATAGCGGCAATTGGATCGTCAACCAGAAACCCATGACTGATTTCCCCGAAGAGTCAACACTGTTTCGCCTTGCCGCCGAGCGTCTTCTTGACAAGCCCTTCACGGTCAGCGAATATAATCACCCAGCACCACTCGACTCGCAGGC
>CBDVBU010000516.1:0-1660 GCA_965372295.1 uncultured Phycisphaerae bacterium | reverse complement strand
TTAGCCTGAGTGTTTTCGGTAATTCGGTCGATAAGTTCTTTTTTTGTTATTGTTATCATCAGCTAATCCTCAAACCAGATTTTGTTAAATTGCCTCGAAGAGTATTTTTACTGTCTAACATTATTAAAGATTTATAAGTCTTTTATACGATTAA
Organism: uncultured Phycisphaerae bacterium; assembly: GCA_965372295.1. Classification (GTDB taxonomy): domain Bacteria; phylum Planctomycetota; class Phycisphaerae; order Sedimentisphaerales; family Anaerobacaceae; genus JAFGPJ01. The sequence continues at coordinate 1,506 of CBDVBU010000516.1, read as the reverse complement.
CTTTCCAGGGGAATAGTCCCCATGGAAAGGCAGAACGATGGAGCGTCGATTTGAGATACAAAAACAAAAAATCCTTAAAGAAGCTGATATTAAGCCACAGGTTCTCAATGGTATGCTGAAACGCTTGGAACAATTTATTAAACCCTTTATCGCCTCTCTTGGCAGACGTGAGCCCAAGGAAAATGCTCATATCTATGTATCCGGGCTGTTGTCGGATCTGCGAAGGAAAAATGTCGAATCGATTGCCTATCGCTACGATCAGGATCGCCGGGCGCTGCAGCGATTCATAGGTTTTGCACCATGGGATCATCAGCCGTTGCAGCAGGAACTGGCCAGACAAATTGGTAATAAAATTGGTGAAGATGATGGTGTAATTGTCTTTGACCCTTCGGGACACAAAAAATGCGGCAACGATTCGGTGGGTGTGCAGCGTCAGTGGCTGGGACGACTGGGCAAAGTGGACAACGGCCAGGTGGGTATTTACATGGGCTATGCTTCTCGCAAAGAACATGCGTTGGCGGATATGCGTTTGTATCTTCCGAAACAGTGGGCCAAAGACAAAGCTCGTCGAAAGAAGTGTGGCGTGCCGAAACATATTCGCTATCAAACGCGTCATGAGCAGGCGCTGGATATGCTGAAAAACAACGGCCAATATTTGCCTCATAGCTGGATAGCCGGAGATGATGAAATGGGCCGTTCTATCCGTTTTCGCAGGGATTTGCGGGCTTTGAGTGAACAATACCTTCTGGCTGTTCCATCCAATACGAGCATTCGCGACCTTGACAGTGAGCCTCCTGTTTATGGTGGCCGAGGCCAGCCTCCCAAGCAACCTTTTAAGCGTGTTGATAGATGGCGAGATTCGCTGGATGATAACGTCTGGACAAAAATTGATGTTCGAGATGGTGAAAAAGGTCCTCTGGTTGTAGAGATTATTAAGAGACGCGTTGTAGCTCGAACCGAACGAAGTTGGCATGAGCCTGTAGAAGAACTTTTGATAGCTACGCGTACGCCAGAGGGAAACAACAAAGTTAAATATGATTACTATCTTTCCAATGCACCTGCGGATACACCTTTGGAAGAATTGGCTCGGGTTATCAAGGCCGAACATCGTATAGAGGACAGTCTCAAGCGAGCCAAGAGCGAGGCCGGGCTTTCTGATTATGAAGTTCGTACATGGGCAGGCTGGCATCATCATCAAACGCTCTCACTTATTGCAACATGGTTTTTAATTTGTGAAACACAGCGGGGGAAAAAAATATACGCCGGCACTGACGGTTCCGCAGGTTCGTGCTCTGTTGTACTTACTGTTGCGTCGAGCTTGCGACCGCAGGTATCCCGGCTGGGCAATACGTTGTGTAAAGCGCAAAAGCAAGCGGAGAGAGTTGGCTCGTTTTCATCATTATAAGCGACATAACTTATTGGCTCCACTAAGAGTTAAAGAAAGAAAATGAAATTAGACAGTAAAACTATGCCCCCTTCTTTCTTTTTAACACCCTTTCCGCAGTC
>CBDVBU010000515.1:0-1663 GCA_965372295.1 uncultured Phycisphaerae bacterium | reverse complement strand
GTTCTACCGGCAATTGCCACTCAGGCCGGTATTTCCATCATTCCTGATGAGACCGTTGCTGGCATAATAACAGCCGACCTCCAGAATGTACCTCTCGATACAGCCCTCGAGATAGTCCTGGCCGGTACTTCTTATGTTATAAAGAAGACGCCGTATTATTACCTGGTTTGCTCGGGAGGCATAAAAGACACGATGTTTCCGGTTGTGAGCGAAACACGCCGACTGAGAATGAACTACATCACATCCGAGGCGGCAGTAGGGCTTTTAGCCACTCCTTTCCAGGAGTATGCCCAGTTTGAACTCGGGCCAACCGAAACCGACACTTATACGGTTGTAGTTACCGCACCGCCCGCTTTGATGAATCGTATCGTCGCAGACTTGGAGCAAATTGACCGACCGCTTTCTCAAATTCTGCTGGATGCACGCATTGTCGTCATGGAAAAGGGTGACTTGCTGAACCTGGGTGTCGAATGGGGTTGGCCAAAGATTCGGACCGGAATGTTCTCCTCAAACCATTACGGGCGAGGGGAACCAGAGGCCGATTTCGGCGGCGAAGGGCCTTGGGGAATCCAAATTGGATATACGCCCGATGCACTGTTCACCAGTTCGCTTGAGTTAACGCTGAACCTTCTTGCTCAGAACGGCGAAGCGACCATACTGACCAAGCCTCAGGTGCTGGCACAAGATGGCAAGGAGTCAAAAATCGAAGTCACCACCGAAGAGTACTATATGCTGACGGCACCGGAACTCGCTGGCGGTTTCTACCAGCGTACCGAACTGCAGGAAATTAAATCCGGTACCACGTTGACTATCACACCCCACCTCGGGGATAACAATGACATTACACTGCAAATATCCGTTGAGGTCAGTGACAGCATCCCTCGCGGCGCAGGAAGCGACCTACCCGTTGTTACCCGGCGAAAAGCTGAAAGTAACGTAACTATCAAAGACGGCGGAACGGTCGCACTTGCCGGCCTGACGGAGAATCGAACTCGTACGGACCTAAGGCGAGCTCCGGGTCTAAGCAATCTCCCACTGATCGGCTCGTTATTTAAGAGTACGAACAAACAAAATTCAACACGAGAGATCGCTGTCTTTGTCACGGCACGTTTAATATCAAACACAGGGCAGACAGTTGAATTTACCCGGCCGTCTGAAATTCCGGCTCCAATTCAACCGGCGGGAAATGATTTTAAGATGAGACTTCGAGAAAGTTTATCGCGACGGTAACGATGAAAAACATTCTAAAATGGAGACAAAAGCTGTGAAGCCAAACAGGTATAACTCAAGAAACAGCAGCGTGACGATTATGTTAACGCTGCTGGCGCTTCTGGCTTTGGGAGCAGTTGGTTGTGCGCGTAATAGTACAGGGATTCGGGTTGTACCAATGGGCAACCGGCATGTACTTGCCCTGAGCCCTGACGACGTTATCGAGTTGATGCGGCGAGCGGGCTTTTCAAATAACCAGATTATGGAATACGGAACGGACCTGCGCAACGGACTGGCAGAATCAGGAGCAGTGCAAATCAAAATAGGCAAGAAGGTGGAAGCTGTTTTTGCCATCAATCTTAATGATGGTGATTATGTGTATATCAGTACTCGCCTGAGAGGTAATTTCATTTACAGTATAGATTCAGGCTGGCTTGGCGGCGGATAACCTCTC
>CBDVBU010000514.1:0-1799 GCA_965372295.1 uncultured Phycisphaerae bacterium | reverse complement strand
AGGCCAGACACCATTTCACCAGGCGTGTTTGCGCGGCCGTAAGGATATGGCCGAATTCCTAATTTCCAAAGGTGCTGACGTCAATACAAAAGCGAATACATGGCATACCACACCCCTTATCGCTGCAATCAGGAATGGTCACGAAGATATAGCAAAGCTACTTATTGCCGAAGGAGTGGACATTAACGCCAGAGGACGTGGGGATTATACGGCTCTACATTGGACGGCAGTGAATCGATCTCGAATGGCTCGGGCCGCTGATCTCATGGAATTGTTGCTTGCAAAGGGTGCAGATATTGAAGCCAGGCAAGAACACGGCGCCACACCGCTTGCATGTGCCACCTATGACGGGAACACAGAATCGGCGAAGTTTCTTATTGAACACGGGGCAGACATTGAAGCTAAGCTGAACGACGGTGAGACGACGCCACTGCTTCGTGCTGTAAGGGAGGAACATGTAGAGACAGCCAGGCTCTTGCTTGCCAAAGGGGCCAACAAAAATGCCACCTGGAGGGGGCTGACGCCCGTCCATCTCGCAATGATAGGAGATCGCCTTTCAAACAGAAGAAGTGATAAGGAGATGGTCACGCTTCTGATAGAGTACGGCTTGGAGTTTACTGAAATCAACTTGGCTGCTTTCGTTGGCGACCTGCAGAAGATAAAGGACTGTATTGCGCGTGGAACCAGCACAGACCATAAGGATGCTGTAGCTTTTACGCCCTTGCATTGCGCTGTTTGCGGAGATCACATGGATGTCGTCAAGTTTCTTCTCAGCAAAGAAGCAAATGTAAATGCTAAGAGTATCAAAAATTGGACTCCGCTGGGGTTTACATGGACTGCAGAGATGGCCGCACTTCTCATCGCCAACGGAGCAGATGTGAAAGTAGCGGATGACAGGGGACAAACTGCTCTGCACTGGGCTGTCAACCGAGACAATCACCGTGGGGATAAGCAATTGGTTGAGTTATTGCTCAAACACGGTGCCGATCCCGATGCCAAAGCCGGAAATACGAGCGGTAGTTGGGCAGGTTGGACTCCTTTGCATGTGGCGTGCAGAAACGGCGCTCGAACTATGGTTGAATTGCTCCTCGCCCATTCCGGTGACGTCAACAGCAAGGCCGACAAAGGGGAGACGCCTCTATCATTGGCACTGGCTCGGAACCATAGAGCGGTTGTCGAACTGCTCAAGAAACACGGGGCAAAGGAATAATTTTTATTGGTTTGCTACGGACCCATTCGACAAGCTCAGGGCAGGTTTGCTGTGCCGGGCGAAGGTATTGCGGCCAGCCAGTTGACCGGGTCGTTTCCGTATTCGGTCGGGTTAATCCGGCTCAATGAGTGGCCGATACCGTCTGGTTCGACGGGCCATGGGTCGGTATCGCCCGGGGTGTCGTCCGGATGCGAGCCGTCGCTGTAATTGACTCGGTCGACGCGGATCCACCGGCGGCGGCTCGGATCAGTGTCGACGTCGCCGGGCATGCTGAGTTGGATTTTCTCGCCGGCATTGTCGAGCTTGCCGGTATCCCACTCGAATACCTGTACGCTTGCAGGGATGTCATACCTTGCGGTTAACGCCCCGGAATCGCTGACCAATAATAAATACTCGCCTGCGGCTAACGTTACTGGCGAATCCGTTGGGAAGAAAAACTCGATTCCCGGATTGTCGGGATCGTCCGTAAAGCGCCAGGGCTCCTGGGTGACGGGATCGTAAAGTACGACCGGTGAATCGCTGATGTTGAGAAGCTCGACGTATTCCGTGTCGCGGGCATCCTGCCCGCGATCCGAGGGCGGGACGCCCT
>CBDVBU010000513.1:0-1839 GCA_965372295.1 uncultured Phycisphaerae bacterium | reverse complement strand
TCAACGTCGCGAAAGCCAGTCTAATTAAAGTAATGGGCGTTTCGCAGGACAGTGACTTTGTCCTTTCGGATGAGCTGCTTTATGTTCCTTCGAATATAACAATGGAGCAAGCGGTTGAAGCGGCTTATCGAAACCGGCCCGATTTGCTTGGCCGGGAGTTCGATATAAAAATGCAGAAAGAATTGCTCACGGTCGCCCGCAGCCAATATTTTCCTATGATTAGCGGCTATTACAGCAATACCTGGGCAAAACCCGATCCGCACAATATGATGGAGATTGAATGGGGCCACGCCTGGCAGGGAGGGGTAACGGCGAGCTTGCCTATTTTTGATGGTTTTTTGCGTGACGGTGAGATCGTTGCTCAAAAAGCGCGATTAAAACAAGGGCAGATAGATTTAATTGACGCCGAGGAGACTGCTTTATTTGAACTGACCAAAGCTCAACTGGGCATCGAGAATACGGCGGAGTTTATCGAATCTCAGCGGCTGAATCTTACAAGCGCCAAAGAAGGCCTGCGACTTGCGGAAGTCGGCTACAGAGAGGGAGTAAACACGCAGGTTGAAATGATCGATGCCCAGGCCGCCTTGACAACGGCAAGGGCAAACCATTACCAGGCTATATACTCGCACATAATTGCAAAACTGGATTTCCAAAAAGCGATGGGAACTCTGACTTCCGTTGAAACTGCCGAGCCCGAAGGTCAGGCTCAATATATTGAATCAACCAACGCCGAAGAAATGGGCATCGGTAGGAATAAAGGCCTTTATGTAGGAGATTGAAGATATTACCTGATAGGCGCCGGTCAGGAAATTGTCGATTGACGAATTTCGATTGTCGATTGTCGATTTCACCCTTCGACTCCGCTCAGGGTGAAGAGCTTCTTCATGCCAAGCGAAGACGAGTAACAAAATTGCAAATCGAAAACCGAAAATCTCAAATTGATATTTGGGCCTGTTTCAAAAGGAAAATCGAATGAAAAGGAAATTAGCTTATATCTGCGGATTGTTTTTTGTTTTCAGTTGTATAATATTTGCCGGTTGTATGGTCGGGCCGGACTATTCCAGGCCCGAGACCCCAGCCGAGACATCCGGCGCTTATTTTCATACCGGGGCGCACAAACAGGATGTGAACGATTATGCCAATGCCGACAGATGGTGGGAAGGATTCGGCGATCCGACCACAGCACAACTGGTGCGCCAGGCGCTGGAGAACAATTATGACCTCAAGGCCGCCGCTGCGAGGGTATTGCAGGCCCAGGCTGCGCTTGCTGAGATGCGCGGACGACAATGGCCTGATGTGTCGTACAATCTCAGCCGTGACAGGAGTAATCGCTCCTTTAACCTGGGTGGTGGTCCGTTTGGCGGCGGCAGATTCAGCGTTATGAGCACGACCTGGTCACAGGATATTACCGTCAACTATGTCCTTGATCTGTTCGGCAAGCTCAAACATGCCGAGCGTGCCGCCTGGGCGGATATGCTTGCCTCGGAGGCGAATGAGCAGGCGTTGATCAATTCAATCATCGCCGGTGTAATCAACAGCCGGATAAACATCGCGACGATCCAGCGGCGATTAAGCATCGCGCGGGCCAATACCGAGAGCCGGCAGAAAACTTTAAGGACCGTCGAAAGGCGATATGAGCAGGGTCTTGTCGGGCCCGTGGACATCAGGTTGGCGCGTGAGAATCTTGCCGCGTCAAAGGCTGCCGAGCCTGCCGTTGAGCTGTCTTTGATTACGACTCGTCACGCTCTTGATGTTCTTCTGGCGCGTCCGCCGGGATCGTCAGAAGATTTGCCTGAGACGTTAGAAGAATTGCCGGATTTGGAGCCGGTCCCGATAGGG
>CBDVBU010000512.1:0-1909 GCA_965372295.1 uncultured Phycisphaerae bacterium | reverse complement strand
TTAAAATCGCAAACGCCATCTATCGCGGACTCGATCAAAAGAGCCGAATCCTGGATGTCGGCTGCGGCGCCGGGGCGTTCCTGAACCGTGTGAAGACCGAGAAGGGCTGCGAAGTCTATGGAGTCGATATATCCGAGGCGGCCGTCGAGACGGCAAGGAATTCTTTCGGCCTCGACATCTTCAAGGGCACAATTACCGAAGCACCTTTCGAGGATGGTTCTTTCGATGTTATCACCTCCTGGTGGTACCTGGAGCATGTCCCCGATCCTCATGCGACAGCGGCAAGAATCAGCAGTCTTTTGAAACGAAACGGACATTGCATCATCGGCGTTCCCAACTTCAACAGCTTCAATGCAAAAGGCTTCAAGGGCAAATGGTATCACCTCGATTGCCCACGTCATTTGTGCATCTGGACGCCGTCGGCGATGAAAAGGCTTTTAAGGCAGCACGGCCTGACGGTGACAAGAATCATATACGACAAAACACCGTGGGGCCTGCGGGGTTCGCTGCAATACTCACTGTTTGGCGATAACATCAGTCCGAAACACCACAACAGGATAAGGCAATCCCTGCTGTTGTGGATGCTTTTGTTGCCGTGGTCGATATTAGTATCATTGCTGAAAAAATCAGATATAATCGTGGTTTACGCGAAAAAAACAATGGACAACTAGTAGTTTGTCGAGCATGAATTTGAAAATTGTCACCTGTGATTGGGTGGCAGCCTCAAAGCCGAAGGCTTTGGGGATGGTCAAATCGCCAGAAGCCATCCCCAAGCTTCGCTTGAGGCTGCCACCCCTCCAGACTATGAAATCAAATTTGACAGTCTAATATGCTCGTGCTACGTAAGAGCAGTTAGAGGCGTATGCTTATGACAAAAGAATATTTTTACGACCATTTTCAGCAGGACAAACCGACCGGTGTCGGTAATTGGATTTCGAAGGCCTTTGCCGGGAAAATCTTCAAATACGCCGGGATAGAATCGGGCCACAACATCCTGGAAACGGGGCCGGGACGAGGCGTTTTTGCCGACATTTGTCTTAAAGCGGGGGCCGAATACTGTGCCGTCGAACCGAACCGGCAGATGGCTGAGTCGCTTGAGAAAAGAGGAGCCAATGTCATTTGTGCGATGGTGCCGCCGCTGCCTGAGATGGACAGGCAATTCGATTTTGCCGTGATGATAAATGTCATGGAACACATGAATAGTATGCAGGATGCTCTGCAAATTACACAACAGATAAGAGGAGTTCTAAAACCGAAAGGAAAGTTCGTAATATGCTCGCCGGACTATTTGAATTACCGGCATAACTTTTTCAACTGCGATTTTTCTCACAGCTATATAACGACCAGACGAAGGCTCAAGCAGCTTTTGATTAGTGGGGGATTTAATAATATAAGGAGCTGTTATCTGTCCGGCCCGATGTCCGGAGTCACGGGCATGCTCATCTCTGCTATAGTCTCCCGCATGCCTTTCGGATTTCTGAACGGGGCGTTTCCGAACAGTAAAGTCTTTCACAAGCTATACAAAATGCAACTGACCTTCTCAAGAAAGATCCTGATTCTCGGAGAAAAGCAAGCCTGACCGAAAGCTCGCGCCCCTCTCTCCCGGAATCCGAAGCCGGATATGACAACTCGCAGCAAACAATTAACCAAATTCCTTATCAGGGCACTGATTACAGCAGGACTGCTCGTATGGGTCTTCAGCCAGATAGATCTGGGACAATTCGGACAGGCCGTCAAGACGGCAAGGTGGCAGTTGCTGATAGCTGTTTGGGTGCTGACCGTAATCTTTTTCTGGATTCGCTCTATAAAGATGCAGCTTATTTTGAAAAAGCAGGATTGTAAGGTCGGTATCGCCACAATATTCAGAGCAAGTGCGGTCACCTCGCTTTACAGCATGATTCTACCCGGA
>CBDVBU010000511.1:0-1923 GCA_965372295.1 uncultured Phycisphaerae bacterium | reverse complement strand
ATCTTCTTCGATATTGTCAACACCGGCAAGATGGACTTCAACATTGAAAGCCTGAGTATTCAGGACGTGAACAGCGTTTTTTCGATTGTCACTCCGATTGAAGATCATCTACTAGCGCCGGGTGATTCGGTAACGTTGGAGATTGGATTTAATCCTGCAGAGGAAAAGATATATATCGATAATCTCGATATTCATTCGAGCTGCAGCAATGCCCCGGTTAAATCCGTTTCTCTCCGGGGTGTCGGAGTCACGGGAACCATCGTTTCCGAAGGCGAGGTAAGCGGCGCCTGGACGAAGGCCGAGAGCCCCTATACAATAACGGGGGATATTCATGTCCCAAGAAGGCAAGAGTTGACTATCGAGCCGGGAGCGGTGGTCAAATTCGCAGGTCATTTCAACTTTACGGTCGGCTACAGAGCGACTTTGAGTGCGCTCGGTACGGAAGAGGAAAACATAGTCTTTACCGCGACAGATACCGATGAGGGATGGTTCGGCCTGCGTTTTGTCAATAGCGGGGACGAAGACATACTGAAATATTGTACGATTGAATACTCCAGGAAAACTCGCACTGAAGGAGGCGGCTACGAGAACGTTATGGGAGGAGCAATTCTCTGCTGCAGCTCATGGGACACCGAACCGGGTTACATGGTTCCTTCCAGCCCAACGATCGACTATTGCTTGATTGCTAACAATCATGCTGAATACGGCGGCGGAATAATGTTAACGGACGGATCGGAAGCGATGATTACCAATAACCGCATCGTGGACAATTCGTCCGACGTCGGAGGCGCCGCAATGTACATCGCCTTCGGTGGAGGCATGATCGCTAATAATATCATTGCCCATAACGATTCAAACATCCTCGGCGGGGGCATTATGAATTGGTTGGGATATCCTTCGATCATCAATAATACAATCGTCCACAACAGGCCCAGCGGGCTGCACCTTGAAATAACGCCATTATATCCCTGGGACCCTGATTATGGACGGCCTGTCCTCAACAATATCATCTGGCAGAATGAAATATGCATGCCGGATGACTTTCCTGAAGAAGAATACGATATTCGCTTCAACGACATTCAGGGCGGCTGGGAAGGAGATGGTAACATCGACGTGGACCCATTGTTTGCAGATCCTGAGAACAGGGACTACCATCTTAAATCCGAAGCCGGGCGCTGGGACCCGGTGAGTAAAAACTGGGTCGTTGATGAGGCAACCAGCCCCTGTATTGACGCCGGGGATCCGGACAGCTCTGTTAGCGACGAGCCGGCTTCCCACGGTGACCGCATCAACATGGGTGCTTACGGCGACACGCTGGAGGCGAGCAAGTCTTTATAAATTGTGGGCCGCATCGTTGACTTCAACAATGATCATATTGTGGTTATCGAAACCCTGCTAATAGGCGGTCGGGAGAAAATGTACCAGTCAAAGTAGATTCTGCGATGTCTTTGTGCCTAATCGGCGCGTAACTGCTCGCAGCGCCTCGAAAAAAACATCCTGAGAACAACCATTTTCTTTTTAGAATCCGTTTCGGCCACGCTGGACAATAATAAAAACAAGTGTTTGACTACGGGCTGGTCTGTGAGTAAAATGCCGTTTTGGAACGAAGAAATCATAAGTAGGGTGGGCATTGCCCACCAATCTCGATAATGGTGTGCATTGCACACCCTACCTGGGATTGCTGCAACGCGGCAATTACCCGGTTTTCGTCGAGCAGGAGTCTTTTTTGATTTTACTTTTTACTCTTGGTATTTCGGACTTATAAATATAGGCAGGAAGCCGATTATGGCAGGTGAAGAAAAACGTCAGTCAGCTAAGCCGATAGGACCTGTGAGTGCTAAACCGGATGTTCCCGGTACGCTTGCGACGGTGCGGAGTATGCCGGAATCGTTGGCCGCCGAGGCAGCGGTGTTAGGCTCGATG
>CBDVBU010000510.1:0-1927 GCA_965372295.1 uncultured Phycisphaerae bacterium | reverse complement strand
AAGAATCGCCTCGCCGCAGCCCTTACTGGCGGCATCGGTACTGGCCAGAACGTTCGCCAGCAGGTTTAGGGATTTGATATCGCACCGTTTCCATCGCCAGTCGGGAAAGGTCGATACGGTGATGCCCTGTGTCTTTTCTTCTGTATTGTCGGCCACCTCCGAGACGGTCAGGAAGAAATTCGGCTGCAAGTCGGCATTCCAGACGCGGTCTCTCGGCTGCGAACCTCGGGTAATGTGAAAATATATCTTGGCGTTGGCAATTCCGGCGGCGTCAATGGCCTTGAATATCCGTGAACGTATAAGGTCGATATCAACGCCGCTTATTTTAATCGCAGACAGACTGCCGGCGAATCTCTGCAAATGTTCTTCAAGGGCGAAAATCTTGCCGTTATAGCTCCGCATCACCTCGTAAACCCCGTCACCGAAGAACATGCCGCGGTCAAAATAGACCGGTTCAACCTCGTTCGCGGGCACGATTTTGTCTTGTATCATAGCTATCTGCATCAAATCGCTCCTGAAAAATACCGTCGGCCAAAATTTCAACTTCATATTCGGCAATAGAATACAAAAATATACAATAATTTGCTTTACAAAAAAAGCTGAATGTGTAAAATGTGGCCTCGATTCGAATTTTTGAAAGTTTAGAAACCTGGAGTTTTTTAGAAATGTATGCAGTTATTGAACAAGGCTCAAAGCAATATAAGGTCGCCGAAGGCGATTGTTTGACTATCGATTTGACGGATATTTCGCCCGATGCCGAGACCATCGAGCTGGATAAGGTTTTGCTTATAAGCGACGGCGAAGAAGTCAAAGTCGGCACGCCGTTCATCGAGGGTGCGAAGGTAATCGCCTCATTCAAGACCACCGCCGAAGAGGCCGTTATCAAGGCCAAAAAGCTCTTTCCGATGCACTTTCGCAGGCGAAAAAACAGCAAAAGACGCATTGGCCACCGCCAGAAGTATCTCCAGGTGGTAATCGACAAGATCCAAGCCTGATAAGGCATAGCCTCGCAAGTAGCAATCTGAGTACGGATATCCCTTTGTTCGCTTCCCGCAAATGAAGAATGCGGATTAACACGCACTGTTTACCGATTTTGAGGTGATTTCTCATTCAGTGGGGGAATAAATAGGAAAGATTCAAATGGTGCGATTCATCGCACCCTACATGCTAACTGATTGAAAAAACATTGTTATTTTTGAGAAGATTGTTGTAAGATAGTGTTATGCAAACAGCATATATAGAAACGTCAGTAGTAAGCTATCTTGCAAGTCAACCGAGTCGGGATTATCTTGTATCGGCTTGCCAGCAGGCAACACATATCTGGTGGACTAATCATCGGCATAAATATGAGTTATATACCTCACAATTGGTTGTTACAGAAGCTCGTCGTGGAGATCCAGAGGTCTCAGAGAAACGCATGGGCTACCTGAAAGGGATTCCGGAATTGCTAATCACCTCGGAGATCAGAAATATGGCTGCCGCTTTAATTGAACAGGGAGCGTTGCCTAAGAAAGCGGAAGCAGATGGGCTACATATAGCTGCTGCGGCTGTTCACCGAATCGATCTTCTTTTGACCTGGAACTGCCGGCATATCGACAATCCCTCAACCAAGCCAATTGTCCGCTCGGTTTGTACGATCCAGGGTTATAGATGTCCGGAAATATGCACGCCTATTGAACTTTTGGAGGCGTTGAACGATGAAGAATGAAATCTTACAGGAAATCTGGCGCAACCGGGACGAGTTTGCCAAAGAGCACAATTATGATCTGGATGCAATGGTCGCCGCATTACAAGAGATGGAGAAACATCCCCTGACACGAACCGTCGATCGTCGCAAGCAAGCATCGTCAAAAACGGCTGATCCCGGTCAAAAGAAATCCGGTTAAGTCGTCTCGCCGTCTCAGCAAGGAAGGCACCATCGAAGATG
>CBDVBU010000509.1:0-2070 GCA_965372295.1 uncultured Phycisphaerae bacterium | reverse complement strand
CCTGCCGAGCAATTGAGCAGCACGACAATTTCACAGCCGGCTATTTTTACCACTTCGGCAGCAATTCTGGAGGTTCTCAGGACAGAGCCGGCCACTAACGGCATTAGTGCGGATGTTACTGCCGGTCTTAGTCTGGGCGAATATACCGCCCTATACGCCGCGGGAGTGATTAGCTTCGAGGACGGACTGGTGCTGGTACAAAAACGCGGACAGGCCATGCAGGCCGCTGCCGATGCTAACGAAGGATCAATGGTTAGTATTATCGGCCTGGATGACAAGACGGCCCAGCGGCTCTGTGAGGAGGCCGGTGAAGGGGATCTCCTGGAGCCTGTGAACTTCAACTGTCCCGGACAAATTGTCATCAGCGGCGACAAAAAAGCCTGCCGGCGAGCTAAAGAGTTGGCCCATAAGGCTGGAGCCATCAAAGCAGTACGCCTGGAGGTCGCCGGCGCGTTCCATACCAGGATGATGTCCGGTGCCGCAGAAGCGCTTGCAAAAGCGTTGGCCGATTCTGAAATTAAAGAGCCGTCGCAAACACGGATAATTGCCAATATCGATGCAGAATATTACCAGACAGGCGAAAAAATCAAAGAAGGTCTGGTAAAGCAGTTGACTTGTCCGATTTTATGGCAAAAATGTATGGAACGGCTTCTGGCTGATGGAGTTGAGAAGTTCTATGAGATCGGACCGGGAAGAGTTTTGACAGGACTTATGAAAAGAATCAATAGAAAAACAAAGGTCGTCAATGTGAGTAGTTTGAAGGCGATAAAGGAATTGGAACAGGCTGCTGTATAAAAACAGGGCTCAATATCTGAAGGCCTTTCGAGAATTTATTTGGGAGATAACAAGGATGTCGGAAAAAAGGCTGGCTGTTGTCACAGGTGCCGCCAGAGGGATTGGCCGGGCAATCGTTCTTGAGTTGCTTAAGCAGGGCCGGATCGTTGCCGGGCTGGATATCAATGCCGAGCAGCTCGCTGAGCTTGAGGATGTTGTAAAAAAGGCCGGTTTTACGGTAATCACCAAATGTGTAGACATAACCAACACGGATCAGCTTACCGAGACACTCGATTCTTTGGCTTCGGATCACGGCGGGATAGGAATTCTGGTAAATAACGCCGGTATAACTCGTGATAAGCTAATGATGCAAATGAAAGAGGACGATTTTGACTGTGTTATCAACGTCAATCTTCGTGCCGCTTTTATTGCGACAACCTTTGCCGTCAGGTCAATGGTCAGAAACAAATTCGGCCGTATTATAAATTTAAGCTCCGTAGCGGGAGTTATGGGACAGGCCGGCTCAAGCAACTATGCGGCCAGTAAGGCGGGACTTATTGGTATGACCAAGTCTGTTGCACGGGAGGTCGGCAAGAAAAATGTCACGGCAAATTGCATCGCACCGGGATTTATTATGACCGAAATGACTGATGGACTCCCGGATGTCGTCAAAAACGCCGCAAAGCAGATTATTCCGGTCAGGCGGTTCGGTCAGGTCGAAGACGTGGCCAGAGCGGTCGCTTTTCTCGCCGGAGACGATGCCGGCTATATCACCGGACAGGTCCTCTGCGTGGACGGCGGAATGGCAATGTAAAAAAAATAAAAAAAATGTTTGTAGATAAGTGTCTTTGTGGGTAATATAACCCGCCGAATTGAATTCTTAGAATCGTTGTTCTTACCAGTTTTGTTGCTGGATAGCAATTGTAAGGTTATGAAATAGGTTCCTATTTTTATTAGGGAGGATAAACAAGTGAGTGCTGATGGCGTAGATGTTGCGGCGATAGAGAAGAAAGTAATCGATATAATAAGTGAGCAAATGGGCGCAGACAAGAATGAAATAACGCGTGAAACCTCATTTATCAACGATTTGAATGCCGACTCACTGGATACGGTTGAGCTTGTTATGGAGTTCGAAGATGAATTCGATATGAGCATTCCGGACGAGGAAGCCGAGAAAATCCAGACAGTCGGTGCCGCAGTCGAATATATTGTTAATGTTGCACAATCCAAAAGCCAAGAGTAGCGAACAAGCTGAGTATGAATAAACGGCGAGTTGTTATTACAGGCTTGGGTTGT
>CBDVBU010000508.1:0-2084 GCA_965372295.1 uncultured Phycisphaerae bacterium | reverse complement strand
GCGTCGAATTGAGCAGCAAGATGTTGACGAGCAGCAAGATTTACATGATCAGGTCGTCCCGAAGCGTGGCACGGGCTTCCAGCCCGTGGAAAACATGGCTAGGATGGCCATGCCACAGGGCCAAGCCTCCCCATCCCTAAGGGACGAGGCTGCCACACAGTCTAATTCCCTATCCCAAAGTGAAACTGCCACCCGGCCTGCGGAGAAACAGGTCGATTTGAAAAAACAAAGCCAATTTGCCCCGGCTCTAATTGGCGCAACATCTTTTGTAAAAGGAGATTATGACAATACACCGGCTCATGGGGCCGAAGAAAACAAAGCCAATCAAAGCCAATCTAACGCGCCCGCGCTCATCAAAGGAGCGGGAAAAAGAGAAAAATCGGTTGCGGCAGCTACCGGTTAGCCGGATTAGGCGTGTTTGTTGGACCATACTGGAAGGGCGCTTGATCCGGATTGGGCCTAATATAGCGACTTGCATGAGGGCATTTGGGAAGTATAATGCCCTTGACGCCAAGTGTATGCGAATGGCTTATGTATGTTGCCAAAGAAGATATCTTATTTAAGGAGTTTTGCCATGACGGAAGTATCGAATCATCCAGCAAAGCGAATCATCGCAATCTTAATGGTGCTCATTATCAGTTTTATTCTTGCCGTTTATCCTTCAAGCGCAACGGCGAGCGAAGGTGCACTGCGAGCCGGAACTGCGAGGATTGATATCACGCCCGATAAGCCTGTCAAGATGGCCGGCTACGGGTCACGCACCGCCCTATCCGAGGATGTCCATGACCCGCTATCGGCGAGAGTCGTTGCATTTGAGAATAATGGCGAGCGGCTCGTGCTGGTCTCAAGCGACCTGTTAGGCTTTTACGGTGGAACAGCCGAGCATTTCCGAAAAGTCATTCTGAGCGAATTCGAACTCAAACCGGGCGAGCTTTTTCTAAGCGCGATACATACACACGATGGACCGAGTCTGACCATCGACAAGGAAAAAGGACACCCGAACAATCTCGAATACACGAGGAATCTGGAAGCCAGGTTGATAGAGGTCATCCGCAAAGCGTTGAATAATACCGGCCCGGTCCATATCGGTGCAGGCGTGGGATATTCCCCGGTCGGTATGAACCGGCGTGAACTGCGGTTCGACAGCTCCGGCAATAGTTCGATAAGACTCGGCCGCAATCCCTACGGGCCGACCGACAAGGAAGTTTTGGTGATGAAACTTGCGAAACCTGACGGCGTTGCCGTCGCATCGTTATTCGATTATGCTACTCACGCCACCTGCCTGGGGGGCAAAAATCTTACCATCAGCGGCGACGTCCTCGGGCTTGCCGAGCAGTTCGTCGAAAAGATTCTTGGCGAAGAGGTAATCGCTCCGGCGTTTGCAGGGGCATCAGGCAATATCGATCCGTGGTTCAGGGTGCTTCCCGCGTTCAATACCGAGCCTGGCTGGATCCCCGAACCGGTTCTGCTGGGAACGCTGTTGGGTGAAGAGGTCGTTCATGTCTTTCGTGACATCGGAGAACTTTCCGCCAACGGTGACATTGGGACCTCCTTTATCACGCTCGAACTTCCGGGCAAGGCGCGAGGCGAGCTTGAGATTAAAAAAGACTGCTTGCCCACACCGTTCAATATCACTGTTGCGCGAGTCGGTGACATTGCCTTCGTCGGTCTCGGCGGCGAGGTTCTGACGGAAATCGGCATGTCGATAAAAGATGCCTCTCCCTTCAAGTTTACGTTCGTGATTACGCACTGCAACGGCGCCGCGGGATATCTTGCGCCCGAGCACTTGTACATCGAAGGAGGATACGAAATCACCACCAGTCCCTTCGCACCCAAAGCGGCCGATATCGTTGTTAAGCAGGTCGTTAAAATGCTGCATGAACTATAATATACAATTTGATTTGCTTTTGAGTTGTCATGCTGAACAAAGTGAAGCATCTGGGATTAGGACGTATGAAAGAGATTCATCTCATTTTGTTATGGGCTCTTTAACATGCGCTATATAAAGCTATCTTGTTCGCGCCATCCACTATTGTGATTCTGGCGTCCGGCTGCTCGGTGAGCCATTCGTCGACGACCGCTTG
>CBDVBU010000507.1:0-2099 GCA_965372295.1 uncultured Phycisphaerae bacterium | reverse complement strand
CTGTATTCCGCCCTGCTGGGCTTTCTGAATCCCTTTCTTTATTACGCCGTTCTGTTTAAGGCATATTCGATACTCCCGGCCCAGGAGGCCCAGCCGCTGAACTTCGTCTGGCCGATAACGCTCGTGTTATTGTCGATACCTTTGCTAAAGCAGAAAATCAGGTCCAGAGACATTCTCGCGATATTCATCAGCTTTGCGGGTGTTTTTGTAATCTCGACACGAGGGGACATTTTCGGGTTCAGGTTTACCAACATCACAGGCGTCTTACTGGCGACGGGAAGCTCAGTTATCTGGGCATTGTTCTGGATTTACAATGTGCGCGATAAACGCGACGAAGTGGTCAGGTTGTTCCTCAATTTCGCATTCGGATCGATACTGACGTTTCTGTTGATGGTACTTCTGGGCGGCGTGCACATTCCGAACCTACCCGGCTTGCTCGGAGCGGTTTATGTGGGATTGTTCGAAATGGGAATTACATTCCTGTTGTGGCTCAAGGCGTTGAAACTCTCGAAAACAACCGCACATGTCACGAACTTGATCTACATGGTGCCTTTCCTTTCGCTTGTATTAATTTCATTTACAGTCGGCGAAACAATTTTTCCTTCCACGGTTGTCGGCCTGATTTTCATTGTCGGCGGCATCATATTGCAAAAGATCTGATACCAAACGTACCCGCATGAAGGCTACAAAATCCCTCTCGGCCAAACGCCCACAGTTGCGTTTGGCCGTACCGAAAGAATGCCGGACTGAACCGAATACTCGTATCAGACCTGCGCTGGAACAACAAACGGCTCTCGATACGGCCGCGTCAGCAGCTTATCGGCTGCCGGATTGTCCACGAATTTTTCGGTACTGGGATTGAACTTCAGCATCGGGCCGAGCTGGTAAGTGTTCTTCGATAAATCGAGGCCCAGGGTTCCCTTTACGGTCTGCTCAATCGTCTCCCAGGACTTGGCGGCTTCCTCGTGCTTGTCGAGCACATCGGGCCTGGTCTTGCCGGAAACCGGACGGCAATAGCAAACTAAAAAAAGTTAAAAATCGGGCCGCCTTCTCATACAATAACCTCTTCGATAGTTCGCGCCACGATGTAATCGGGCAGCTTGTTCAGGCCCGGTTTCTCCTCATAAGCCGAGATGATGCTCCTGTCCGGAAATACTCCGACTTCGGCGATAATCTCCTCGGCCACCGGCCTTAATTGTTCCTCCGTCAAATCCTCCACTGTTTTGCTGCGTGCTGTTTCCACCAAAGATTGAAACTCATTTCGGCTGTCATACCAGTTGAGTTGTAACTCCAGTTCAATGACCTCCTTGGCACTGCTTCGGTTATAGATATATTGAATACCAATCGGATTGTACGCTTCGATACGCTCATCTATAAATGCCAGGCAGGCATCGCGATAAGCCATGTATTTTTCCCCGTCGAGGCCCTCAAATCCGCGTTTTTCTATCTCTTCGGCGAGAAATTCGTCGATTTTTACCGCCAGAAGCTCTTTCTGAGCCTCCAGCCTCTCATACAGGGCTTCGTAATACGCCTTCAAAAGTACGCTTGTTTCGCTCATTTGCTCTCCTCATGCCCGTTGCAGGCGGAAAAAGTGTTATTTTCGGACGAAAACACTTGATTATAGCATTGAAAGCTCTCGAATTCCACACTAAGCCCAAAATAATCAGCCGTTTTGTTGAAAAATTCCCAAAAAATAGTTTCTTTTTTCCGGCAAATGCAACGAAAATTGCCGGGCATATAAGACAAAAGCACATGGTGTATTTAATTGCGCAGGATTTGTAACATTTATTTGCACTTATTTTTACCACAGGAAGAACAGTTATGATACACGATGCACTGACTTTTCCATTCAGGGGGATTGGAAGATATATGCTCGTCATTGGAGGCTTGCTATCGCTGATGCTCTCGTTTGCCACTTTCATTCCGTTCCTGGGTTTAATAATAGCAATTGGCGCATCAGGATACTTTACCGCATATTCGTTCCGTATTATAAACTTGGCGCGGCTTCGCTTCGCTCAGCCGCAACCAAAAGATTTAAGATCGACTCTTGCGGATCCGGCGAGTTGTTTTTCGCCTTCGCCTTTCTTTTCGCCGCCTCA
>CBDVBU010000506.1:0-2129 GCA_965372295.1 uncultured Phycisphaerae bacterium | reverse complement strand
ACAAGCTTGTTCAGCTTGACCGCCTGAGCCACCATCGTGGCGATGACGTTAAGCAATCTGACGTTGGCGTCAAAGTCATTTTTCGGATCGGCCTGCTTATCGACACTTAGCGCACCGATTGTTTTACCCTCCAGCTTGATTGGAACGCAGAAAAAAGCAATCCGTTTGCCCTTTTCCTGCTTTCGTGACCTTGTTTTATGCAGGAATCGCGGATCTTTGGAGATGTCCGGCACGATAATTTCTTTGCCGCTCTGGACGACAAGCCCTGTAATCCCTTCGCCCATTTTGTAGCTGGCCATGCTTTGTGATTTCTTGCTTAGTCCATGTGCCAACCTGACATTTATCGTCTCAGTATCCGGGTCCAGCAGGGTAATCGTTCCCCGCCTCAGCTTAAGGTGAGTATCGAATGACTTGAGTATAGACATCAACGTCTCTTCGAGGTCAAGCGATTCGGCAAGGGCCTTGGATATATCGCTTAAAAGCTCTACTTCTTTAGCAAGTCTCGCTTTCATAGCTAACCTTTCATCAAGAATACATGATAACAGCAAAATAACAAAATTGTAGACTCTTTGCAAGAAAATACAATTATGTCTTTTTGAAATATATCTGTGAGCATGAGGGAGAGGTACGGTAAATAGCTATGGCTGCTTTTCTATGCTATCATGAAAGCGTTTTGTTTGGATGATTTTGTTGTTTAGCGGCGAACCGGTAGCATTTTAAATGCATCTTCGCCGCCGTTTATCAGGTGAACCAGAGGCTGTGGCCTGTCAACGCCTTCGATAAACTTCGGCCGGGCCGCCCAGGGCGTAACACTCAATACACCAGTCAAATCCATCCAGTGCTGCAGCCGCGCAACAGGCAGATTCCAGGTCATGTGAAAATGATTGGCCGGCGGATATTGCTTGTACTCGACCATGCTCGCATATTTCGGTACGACAAACGTGTGAGGCCATATAGGTGTTGTCAGTTCACACATCGCCTTGGCGAGTTTTGCCGGCACCTCGGTAGTGTGCGCCTCGTCCCAGATCATACTGAACAGTCCGGTCGGGCCGCTGTATGCGCACCGGGCGGCAATACCTTCGATTCCCGTCGGCGTCATGAATGTAACTGAATTGCCGCCGCCAGGGAAATAGCCATCATCGGCCAAAGGTAATGAAATGCCATCCATTATCTTCTTTATGGATGCTCCGGGTGCTTGCGCCCAATCGAATGATGCGCTGCCGGAGTTGTCGCCATCTACCAGGCCCTTGTTGTACCAGTTGGCCTTCTTATCGAGCGACTTGACTCCGATTTTCTTAGCTAATTCTTTGATCTCCCACGCTTCCCAGACCTTTCTAAAGTCCATGAACAGGGGCGGATTTCCGCCGGACAGGTACGTCATGAAAAGCATTGTCAGGAGTCCCTGGACGTCGGCTTCGGTAGCGTACGGCAGGGGGGCTTTTCGCCCGTTGTGGTCGAAGGTCGAGTTAAACAGGCTCTCCATCACGTCGGCGACCGGCAGGGGGATGCCCCGCATGTCGCTGCCCCATTCCAACTGACTCATGAATCCTCCGCCTACGGCATTCAAATCCGCCATCAGGTCTCGGACGATAAGATACATCGCCAGCGATTGGTTGAACCGTTCGCTATCGGCGTCATCGCGAAGCTCCAGGCGCTTACTGACGTGCCTGTTGATCCAGCTTCGTAATGCCTTGAGTTCTTTTTCGTTGTACGCCTTTTTCTTTAGCATGTCGGCCAAAAGCTTCATATCCAGGCGCGTGATTTCTATGCCGAAGGTGTTCCTCGTCGGGATAATGTGTGCCAGGGCTGTTTCCATCCCCATCGAATCGTGGCCAAGTACGACGACTCTCCGGCCACGCAAAGCAACTGTGGTCACGGCGGCATAACACCAGTCGATGAGATTTTTCGCCGTCTGGTCGGTCATCTTCGGATTGTCCCCGGTATCCGGCCATGTGCCGATGTTCAGAGCGGCCATTCGCCCATATTGACCCAGAGCCCCGTTGAGCGCGTGGGCATAAACAACACCCGGCTTTGGGCCGCAGTTGCCGCAGGTTATATTGATGGGCGTGTTCGGCGGAAATTGCTGGAGCAGCGAAATAGCCGTAAGCTGGGGAAACGCCCACGTATCC
>CBDVBU010000505.1:0-2171 GCA_965372295.1 uncultured Phycisphaerae bacterium | reverse complement strand
GATCGTCGATGATGAATCCCTTTCCTCTGACGATTTTGCCGTTATGTTCGAGGATAGGATCGAAGTAGTTGCCCCAGTGACCCGAGCAGAAGCCGTAATAGTCGTCGAAACCGCGGCCGTTCGGATGGTAGGGGTATTGCGTGCCGTTGTGCCATTTGCCGAATGTTGCCGTGGCGTAGCCCGCCGACTTAAAGGTGTCACCGATTGTCTTTTCGTCGAGGTTCAGTCGCTCGGCTCCGGTCGACACACCGCGAACGCCCCCGCGCGGGTGGTAGCGTCCCGTTAGAAACTCGGCCCGCGTCGGCGCGCAGACGGCGCAGACGAAGAACCTCTCGAACATGGCCCCATTCCGAGCTAAGGAATCGATGTTAGGTGTCTCGATATTGAGGTTTCCGTGGAGGCTCAGGTCGCCCCAGCCCTGGTCGTCGCTTAGGATTACCACGATGTTAGGCAGTTCCTTTGTTTGGGCCGCTTGCCCGCGAAACGGAACCATGGCTGCAATCGTGCCGGCGCACACACCTCTTAAAAAGTCGCGGCGAGTTATCTGTGAATGCTTCATTGTCTTGTTTCCTCTAAGTTCTCAAATACACATCGGCAATCATCATAAGCTCTGAGGCGGCGCCGTTCAATAGCTTTTTCTGACTCGGCAAAACCCATTTTCAATCCCGGCATCAACTGCAAACAATGCAATGACTTCAATAATGCCCCGGATTTGCTTTTGACGGCTTGCTTGACTTGGGGATGCCTTATAGCGACAATTAAGCTATGATCTTCTTGGCAGAATTGATTGGAAGGGATTGCAAATGAACAAGCTATATATAATTTTGATGTCTATATTGATTTGTACGACAGGCTGCTCAACAGTTTATACTGTGCATGTTAATGGATTTTCCGAAATCGACCAACCAATCAGAGATAGGGCATCGATATATGTGGCGGTGGATACGAATTCCCAGAATCCTATCTTCGATAAGGAAATTAAAGCCAAGATTGAGATGCTGTTAAAATCGCACGGTTACGTCCCGGCTCCTGACGTCGAGCAGGCAGACTATCGGTTTGCCTTCCATGTGGGATTGGATTCACACAGGGTAACAGGCTATGCGCCGCTCTATCGTCCTTTTATAGGTTTTCACAGTAGATGCTGGGGAGATTATAATTACGGCTACACTAGATATGTCCCGTATTTTGAGACATTTTATGACCAGTGGCTCGTGATGAAGGTCTTTGCCACCGGCCGCACAGACGCTTCGGACGCCGGGCAGGTTGTCTGGATTGGTGAAGCTATGACCGATACAAGCGTTGCCGACCTTCGCCGTGTGGTCAACTATCTGCTGGTTGCAGGCTTCGAGTATTTCGGCGTGGACACAAGGAGGCAAATGACTCTGAAAATCAGCCCCGACGATCCCAGAATAACCCAGTTTGTCACATTCAGATAATCCTAAGTTCAGTATTTCTTCTCGTAGTTTGTAACAGGATTAATGCTGATTTGTCATTCTGAACGGAGCGCAGCGCAGTGAAGAATCTCAAACCATCGATAGCCAGGTGCTTGGCTATGCTCAGCACGACAACTCTGAAAATGACATGTGACTGACTACTGGTAAAACTTCAAATGTATACTGATTACCACCCTTCCTTGCAATACACCATTTACGCTTCTAATCTTCTCACTGCTTTTGGTAGTACTTCATGGCGTCGGGTAGGAGATTTTTTAGGTTTTGGATTCTGGTTTGGTCGGCGGGATGGGTGCTCAGGAATTCCGGCGGCTTTGCCCCTTTCTTTTGTTCGGCCATTCTTTGCCAGAAGCTGATGGCCTCCTCGGGATTGTAGCCGGCCATCGCCATAAATATCAGGCCCAGATGGTCAGCTTCGTTTTCATGGACTCTGCTGTAGGGCAGCAGCACGCCGATCTGTGTTCCGATGCCGTAGGACTGCATGAACAGGTTCTTCGTTTGCTCGGGTCGGTCTTTCAACGCTGTCGATAATGCCACGCCCCCCATTTGCACGAGCAATCCCTGCGTCATTCGTTCGGCGCCGTGCTTGGCGAAGGCGTGTGCGATTTCATGTCCCATGACAACTGCCAGCCCGGTCTCGCTCTGCGATATTGGTAAGATGCCCGTATAGACAACCACCTTTCCGCCGGGCATGCACCAGGCATTGACGTTGGGGTCCTC
>CBDVBU010000504.1:0-2188 GCA_965372295.1 uncultured Phycisphaerae bacterium | reverse complement strand
CTCAGTGCTATTATCGTTCTCGAAGACATGGCCGGGGCAATTGAAATAGCGGACGATTTTGCATCTGAGCACCTGGAGATTCAATGCGGCCAACAAAGCAGGGAAATCGCCGAAAAGATAAACAACGCCGGCGCGATATTCATCGGCTCTTACACCCCCGTGGCGGTCGGGGATTATTGGGCCGGGCCGAGCCATACGTTACCGACCGGAATGCGGGCAAAGTTTGCAAGCGCGCTGACCAGCAACGATTTTCTCAAGTCGATCAGCATTATCGAATACGATCAGGAAATGCTGGCAGCCAGTGCCGACGACATTGTCCGCCTGGCTGAGATCGAAGGGCTCGACGCCCATGCAAGGAGCATAAGAATCCGGCAGCGGGATTGATCTTCGCGTGAAATATCACACGTCCCAGTTGAGTTGCCGCTCGTAGCGATGGTAGAACCATCCCAGCAAATGGGACGCAACCATCGCCAGATAGATACCGAGACACCAGAAGAGGAAAGCCGAACCGGTCAATTCCAGCAAGTCGGGTGTCTTTTCGATTATGAAAAAAACTACCCAAACTAATACCATGAACATCGCGCAGTAGGGCAGGAACGTGCTGAGTATTGAACCGATCAGTACGATTGGATTAAGACCTTTGAAGGAATCGAACATCACGACGGCTAATAAGCTCATTGGAAAAAAGAAGAGCGCTGCGTAGGCTGCTAAGCGACAAAAGATCGTGTCTGTTTGGCCGGCCTTGAGATGGTACAAGAATGCCGGGCCCAGGAACAATAGAAAACAGCCGATCGTCTTAATCGCCTGCCAGAGCATCTCGCCAAAACCGGGATTATGACCTATTGTCTCAGGAGCTCTGGTCCCGCCGGACGCACTGTCGCGGATACATTCGCAAAGGTACCAATATAGATATAGGTAAAGAACGATCCTTACAAGAATACCTATAATCCACGCCATTCCGAACGGGATGAGAAACAGTGGAATCTGTAGGGAAAGTCCGCCGAGTAACAGGACAACAATCCTGAGAAGAAATCGCAAGACAACTACAATTCCAAGAATTGTTATACCAGCTTTGCTTGCCGGATAAAGAAATATGTCAATAAGCCACGGCAGCTTCCGTTGAGTTGTTGTTTCGGTTTCTGCTGCGTTTGGTTCCTGTTGAGGTTCGGCAGCTTTTTCGTAACCGTTCATTTGATCTACCGGCTGATCTTGAATCTTGTTCTTTGGCGGGATGTCCAGCAAAGTCAGATCATAGACGGAATTTTGTGAACCTGTTTCCGGTTTGGCGGAGTTACTTTGCCTTGTCACGGTGCCCGGCGACCCTGTTCCCGGAACGGCAATGATACTCGCACAGTTCGGGCACTTGTCTGTTTTACCTGCATGGGTGTCGGGGACGTTGATTTGGCGCCCACAATTTTTGCAGTGAAACTCAATCATATCGATCGCCGTATCACTCTTTCAACACTTACGCTTTTAGTTTACAGGCCCCAGCCGAGCTTGTCCTTATACCACCAGTAAAACCAGCCCGACCGGTGCGCCAGGACGAAGACAAGGTAAAATATTATACCCATCCGCAGAAAATCCCAGAGCGGCAGACGTAGCAAAACCGCCACGGCGAATCCTCCGAGAGCCATAAAAAAAAGGACCAGGCCGCAGTACGGCAAAAACGTGCTGAGTATGGACCTGGAAATTTCTATGGGATTCAGTGCGTTAAAGGAATCGAACATAATTCCTCTGAGAAAACACATCGGGAAAAAGAAGCCGCCGAGGGCTAACAACACCCAAAACCATAAATCAATTCGCCTTGTGAAAATGTAATAAAATGCAGTCGGGCAAAAGCAAATGGCAACGCAGCCAAACAGAAGAATTGCTTGCTCAACGAGATCTCTTATGCTGAATATATTCGCCATCGGCAGATCGGTTGCACGCCTGTGACCTTTTGTGCTGTCGATCACACAGTGGGCAACGTAATAAACCACATAACAACCAAACACTATATAAAAAGGCAACGTAAGAAATCTCATGATATAAGAAGTGCCGGATTGAAGAAAGGGTGCGAGCAGCGATGCCAGCACAAAAACCAGGAGAGAGACGAATTCCGGAGCAATTACGAAGACCGCGAGATTTATCATGCCGGAGGCGCTGATCGGATAGAGGAAAGCGTCGATAAGCCAGGGCAGCTTACATT
>CBDVBU010000503.1:0-2210 GCA_965372295.1 uncultured Phycisphaerae bacterium | reverse complement strand
GTGGTCCACCGGTCTCCCCCCCAGCCGGTCCCACCACCTCGCCCTTTTTATGCGCGCACTCCCGGATTGACGCAGTAATGGTTATTCTCTTAGGGGAGTCACTCAAAAATTTCTATTCACCACGGATTTGGACGATGACTTTTCTGCTGCGCGGGCCGTCGAACTCACAGAAGAAAATGCCCTGCCATGTGCCGAGCTGCAACGATCCGCCCTTAATCAGAATCCGCTCGCTGCAGCCTACCAGCGAACTTTTGCAGTGCGAATCGGAATTGCCCTCGGAATGCCGATAGCCCGAACGGTGCTGGGGCAGCAATTCATCAAGTGTCAAAAGCATGTCGTGTGGAACGGATGGGTCGGCGTTTTCATTGATAGTAATCGCCGCCGTAGTGTGGGGGCAATAGACAATAACATCGCCATCAGTGACACCGGACTGCCCGACAAGCGAACGGACCTGGCTGGTAATATCAATCATTTGGTTCCGGCTCTTTGTGCTGACGCTAAAATCGTCTTGTATAATATTCATAATACACACATCCCAAATCTTTCATAACCTCAAGGTTTTTACCTAGGAAAATCCATTTTCTTAAGCTCAATCAAGAAGTTTCTTCAATTCCGTAATAAGCGATGGAATATCCAGCATGTGCCGCAATCTCACCTTGTCTTCATGCTTGATATTGAAGTTCGGCATTTCGTACCACCTCGTCACGGAAATACTGGCTTAAATCCTCAGGAGTCCTCAAATCTACCTTCCTGCCAAGCATTTCCGCAAGTTCCATCTCCATTCTGACGATCGAAAAAAGGCCGGGTGTATGGTCTTGCTCAAATTCCACTAAAAGGTCGATGTCACTGTCAGGCTGCAACTCGCCCCGCACTGCTGAGCCGAAAACCGACAGTTTCTTTATATGGTTCCTTTTGCAAAAGCCTGCGAGCTTATCTTTATATATTTTTTTTCCGAGCGAATATGCCATCTTATATAAAACTCCGAAGAGTCGGCCACCTGATTTCTCTGTTGATTATCCGTTTCAGCTACAGAATACTTATTTCGCGTGAAATTGCAAGTGCAAACAAGGTAACACACTCGCCAGCGAGGCTAATCAAGAGTATTGTTGAGCTTTGCATTTTATGTTTTAATTTTACGTCACATCTGCTCTACAACTTCGATGCCTAAAAGCTCATGAAGGCCGTGCCTGATTGTTCTTGCGGTCAAGTCACACAGTAGAAGTCTGGTCGGCCTTTTGTCCGGCCCGGCAATTAGCACGGGGCAGTTGGTATAAAATGCGCTGAACTTCTGCGCCAGCTCGAAAAGGTAAGCGGTCAGGTAGTTCGGCCTGTAATCAGCGACGGCCGATTGTATTGTCTCGCCGTAACGAACTATGTATTTTGCCAGATCCAGTTCGGCTTGCTCAGTCAGGCTTAGTGTTGTTATATCTGAAATTTCCTTATTGGTATCAATGTCTCTTTCTTTTTTGCCCTTATCCATGATTGAACATATCCTGGCATAAGCATACTGCATATATGGGGCAGTATTGCCATCCATAGCCAGCATCTTGTCGAAGCTGAACACATAATCGCTCGTGCGATTATTGGAATAGTCGGCGTACTTGACCGCGCCGATGCCGACCGCCTTTGCAATCTCGGCTTTCTTCGCCGCAGGCAATTCCGGATTCTTTTCTTCGACGACCGACATTGCCCGTTCCACCGCCTCATCCAGCAGCTCTTTCAATTTGACGTTTTCACCAGAGCGCGTCTTTAACGGAGCCCCATCCTCACCCAAAACGCTGCCGAACATCACATGCGAAAGCTCGATGTCGTCACGCGTCCAACCCGCCATCTTTGCTACCGCAAACAGCATCTCAAAATGCAGTTTCTGCCGGGAATCAGTGACATAGACAATGGCGTCGGCCTTCAGTTCGTCAACCCGATATCGCAGAGCCGCTAAATCCGTTGTTGCATAAAGATACGCCCCATCGGATTTTTGAATAATTAAACCTAAATCTTTACCCTCTTTATTCTTGAAACCTGGTGGAAAAACACATACAGCACCATCAGATACTCCAACTAATCCCTTTTCTTTTAATTTCTGGTTTTTCATTAAATCCTGGACTACATCCGACAACATATCCTTATATTCACTTTCTCCTTTAATATTAGCTGCTGCGCTTCGGACTTTCAGTGTTTCGTATATTTTATCGAAATGGTCTTTTGACTGC
>CBDVBU010000502.1:0-2221 GCA_965372295.1 uncultured Phycisphaerae bacterium | reverse complement strand
GGCCCTGTGAGATGAACGCCTTTACAGATTTCCACCGGAGCGTCCGTTGTGACAACCTTGGCCCCCGTTCTTTTCACCTCCTGAACGAAACTACCTGAGCACGAGGGGGGCAAGTAAACTAAAACATTGCTGTTCTTCCCCAAGAAAGCAAGCAAGCCTCCCGTATGATCTCCATGGTTGTGTGAGATTACCACAATCTCGACATCATTGGGATTGATTTTCAGCTTCTCGATATTCTCAAAAAGCAGCTTACTCTTTGTCCCGGTATCAAACAGAATAGTTACGCTAACATACTTCTTTTGTTTGCTGGACGGTTTCTCGGTCGCTGCTGCTTGATATATTGGAGCCAGCAGGACCAAGCATGTGATAATCATAATTCGCTTATTCATAATCAGTTGCCGGCGAGTTAGACCATTCACTGTCTTTTCCTTTCACAGAGCAAGATAACATCCAATCCTTAAGACGTCAAGAAGTAGTATCTGTTTAGAAGGTCGCGCATCTGCTTATGTCATCGTCCGTCTTTTTGAAATAAATGTGCTACAGCTTCCTTGTTATTTATATCGAGGCCGATATAATTGTCCATAGTCGTCTTCTGTCATAAACGTTATTGTCGTTAGTAAGACAATCACGCATTATAACCAACTTAGGAGGCTCCGGTTACATAGTTTCTATCGGGTCAGAAGAGAACCACGGTGTGATCGATGAAACAAGTTCTGCTTTCACTTTGTGCGACCATTACCTTTTCGGCGGGTGTTTTGGCACAGCCATACAAGCCGCCGCCACTGATCTGATGGAGTTCTTCAACTCCGCGCGGGAGAAAGCACCCATGCAAGTAGAGGAAGAAGGGAGGTATGATGGGTAAACAACGAATGTTTGCTCTGACAGTGGCTTTGGTCTTGGTGGTTAAGTCGATGACGGTTTTGGCGGCGGAGATAATTCCGTATGCCGAGGCCCTGGACGGAGCGTCCATCTCGGTCGAGAGGCTCGATGATATCCTGGAGTACGCGCTTCTCATCGGCAACGGGGACATCAATGGGCTGGTTTACACGGATTCGGGAAATGTTGAAATCGTGTTGACCAAGAACGATGTGTGGGATGCGCGCCTCGACACAACGCTCGATCCGCCGCTGCCCACGCTCAGGCGCATTAAGGAGCTGGGCCGCGGCACATGGTCCGATCGTGGGCTGATTTTGCCGGAAGACTCCACCTGGGAAGGTCCGGACAGTTACCACGCGCATCCCTATCCGTGCCCGCGGGCGTGTGCCAGGCTGGTCCTGGGAACGCGCGCCGAGCAGCCGCGTTGGCGCAACATCCGGGCCCAGGGCAGGCACAATGAGTGGGAGTCCCGCGAGGGAGTCGCCGTCATGAGCATCGCGGGCAATGCGGGCGCCTCGAACGGCTGGCGGTGCGGGCCTTTTGAGTTTTCGACCGACGACTATCGAACGATGCGTCTGACCCTTTCCGGCTCGACCAACGCCCGGCACTACGTGGATGTGATGGATCCCGCGGGCAGCGTCGTCTTTGCCACGAAATGGCAGGGGGCACCGGTTGAAACTGAGACGTGTTTTTTCTCGCTGCCCTCTGAAAAGAGGGTGGGCAGCGTGATCCTGTACACGCTGACCAGAGATGGCGAGCGAGAGGAGAACCGGTTTGAGAAAATGCAATTTGAGGGTCGAAAGGGAACGCTTCCGGTGAAGTTGAACCTGCCGTCGTTGCCAACAACGCGGGCGCGTTTGGACCTTCGCCGTGCTGTGGCGCAGATCGACGGCGAGTCCGGCGGTCCGCCACGAGCGGCAATCCGCGCTCTGGCGCAGCGGAACACGTTCCTTATCGAAGCTAACATAGCCGCGCGCCTCGAGCAATTCCGCACGGCCGACACGCCGGATGCCGAGACCGGAGAGACCGATGGCGTCCGGTGGCTGCATCAGGTGATTCCCGGCGACCTGGACTGGCCCGGCATGGATTTCGCCGTAGCCCTGGCCGACGTAGGACAACGCAAGGCCGTAACGGTTGTGACGTCTTTGGAATCGAATGACGTGGTTGCGGCTGCCGTGAAGGAGGCCCGGGCGGTGGTGCAAGCGAACGCGGCCCGGTTGATCCGTGGCCATGAGACCGTGTGGACCAAGTTCTGGGCGGCCAGCGGCCTGGAGGTCGACGACGAGTTGATGGAGCAGACTTGGTATCGCGGGCTGTATTTCTTGCGATGTGTCAGTAAACCGGG
>CBDVBU010000501.1:0-2278 GCA_965372295.1 uncultured Phycisphaerae bacterium | reverse complement strand
TTTGTAAGAGTCTCAAATCTTGAGCAAATGAAATGTACTAAAGAGCTTGAAATATAATCGAATATGGTTATAATCCAGGCATAATTTTGGGATCGATTTAACCAGAAAATATTCACTCAGAATCAGTAAAGGAAACAATATGGATAAACAAATCAGCATTATGCCTTGTCTTGACATGCAGAACGGCCGGGTGGTCAAGGGCGTTCATTTCGTCGATATCCGCGACGCCGGCGATCCTGTCGAATGCGCGAAGGCATATTGTAAGGCCGGAGCGGATGAACTTGCCCTGCTGGACATAACAGCCACCGTTGAAAATCGTCCCACCATGCTCGAAGTGGTAAAAAACGTCGCCGAAGCTGCGACGGTCCCGTTCACCGTAGGCGGGGGCATCCGCGATGTCGCCTCGGCGGCCGAAGTACTCCAGGCCGGTGCTGATAAAGTATCCACGAGCAGCGCCGCTTTTCGCAAACCCGAGATCATCAAGGAAATGATTGCCGAATTGGGTGCAGATAAAGTGACCGTTGCTATCGACGTGGATCAGAACGAATCATTGCCCTCGGGCTACGAAGTTTATATCGACGGGGGCAGGACCGCCACCGGCGCCGACGCCATCGAGTGGGCGAAGAAAGTCGACGGATATGGCGTGCCCGTTATTTTGCCAACCAGCAAGGCCGGAGACGGAGCGAAAACAGGATTTGACCTTCCAGTCATCAAGGCAATGGCAGATGCCTGTTCGGCCACGATTGTAGCTTCGGGAGGAGCGGGGAAGCTGGAACATTTCTATGATGCCGTCGAGGCCGGAGCGACCGTTCTTCTCGCCGCCTCGGTGTTCCATTTCCACATCATCGATATACCCGAATTGAAGGACTACTTACGAAGCCGCGGCTTAAATGTGAAGTGAATGCCTCGTCTCCGCTCGGCATGAAGGCTTTTTTTACTCTGAGCGGAGTCGAAGGGTGAAATCGGCATTCGGCATTCGTCAATAATAAAAAATACCTTATCTTTTCGTCCGATTTTCTGGTAGAATACCCGATTCTTGTAAAGTTGTGTGTAGATAGGGTCGTAGGTAGATTCGGCACACGGCGTTTTTTTAATCAGAAAAGGAGATAATAGTGAAAACGAGAAGTTACATTGTGATGTTGGCGTTGGTCTGTTTGACTGTAATGTCGGTTAGCTCTGCCACAGGTAATGCAGCCGAGGAAAGCGCCAAAAAAGACGTTAACGAACCGCAAATCATCGTCCAGGCTACCTCCGAGAAAGCCGAGATATTTAAGACGGAAATGGACAAAGTCAGCTACATAATAGGGACGCAAATGGCCGGGAGTCTGAAGAAAGCCGAGATTGATGTTAATCTTGAATTGCTTGTGCAGGGAATCAAAGATGCCCTGGCAGGCCCGAAACTGGCGCTTAGTCAGGCTGATATGACGAAGACTTACAACGCCTGGCAGCAGCAGATGAGAGCCAAACAGGCCGCCAAGAAGAAAAAGGAGGCTGCTGAAAACCTGGCCGCAGGTACCGCATTTCTTGAAGCGAACAAGGCAAAGGAAGGCGTGAAAGTCCTGCCGAGCGGTCTGCAATACAAGGTGATAACCGAAGGGACGGGCAATACTCCCGTCGCGACCGACAAAGTCAAAACTCACTACCGCGGCACTCTGATTGACGGCTCGGAGTTTGACAGTTCTTATAAGCGTAATAAGCCCGCCGAGTTCGGAGTTAAGGGCGTAATAAAAGGCTGGACGGAAGCCCTGCAGCTTATGAAAGAAGGCGGCAAGTGGGAGCTGTATATACCCGCAAATCTCGCTTACGGGCAGCGCGGAAGGCCCGGCATACCGGCCAATTCCACGCTGATCTTCGAGATCGAGTTGCTCGAAATAGTTAAGGCGGCAGAGCCGGCCAAGCCGACTGTAGAGGTTAAGTAATAAAGATGTTTAACCGCAGAGATCGCCGAGGACGCAGATGCCTCGTCTTCGCTCGGCATGAAGACTCTCTTCACCCTGAGCGGAGTCGAAGGGTGCTGCGGTCTCTGCGGTAAATTTATAGCTCATCCTGAAAGATCCGGCACAATATACGGCTCGCGATAAAATCCGCGGGCTAGGCGATTGGCTGGTTCGCTGTCCTTGAAACGCTCGTTTTCCCGGTCGATTCGGAGCCACGGCCCGAGAGTCACCGTCCCGGCGTCAACGTCGATTTCATGGGCCGCGATGTACTCCAACAGCCGGTCGAGCGTCTCACCGAAAAGCGGCACATCCCGGACCCGGGCGCGCATTTCTTTGGCGGA
>CBDVBU010000500.1:0-2290 GCA_965372295.1 uncultured Phycisphaerae bacterium | reverse complement strand
CGAAAGTAACCAGAGCAATGAAATATTTATAATCGATTCGAGGTTTGAGCAATGAATAATAAAATTATCTGTGTATGGATCCTGCCGGCAATTCTTTTTTTCTCGACTTTTGCTGAAGCTGCGTCTGTGCAATCGAAACTCTTTGGCCGAACCGCCGATGGCCGTCAGGTCACTTTATACGAGCTTCTCAACGCCGATGGTCTGCGGGCGACGGTTATGGACTATGGGGCCATTTTGGTGGATATGGAAGTGCCGGATCGCAATGGCAAATTAGCCGATATCAACCTCGGATTTGACGAGCTTGACCCGTACATTAAGAGAAATCCGCTGTTCGGTGCCGTCGTAGGACGCTATGCCAACCGCATCGAAAACGCCTGCTTTACTATCGACGGAGTCGAATATAAGATAACGCCGAACGCCGGCAAAAATCATATCCACGGCGGCAATAAAAAAAGGTTCGACAAAGTCATGTGGAAGGGCCAAGGATTCCAGACTGCCGAAGGAGCAGGCGTGCGTTTTACTTTTCTCAGCAGGGACGGCGACGAGGGTTTTCCCGGCAATCTGAATTGCACAGTTACCTACACGCTGACAAATAAAAATGAGCTAAAGATTAACTACCAGGCAACGACGGATAAATCGACAGTCGTGAACCTGACCAACCACAGCTACTTCAATCTCGCCGGCGCAGGCAGCGGCGACGTTTTAGGCCACCAGATGATGATTAACGCCGACTTCTACACGCCCGGCGATAAAGCACTCATCCCCACCGGCGAAATCCTCAGCGTAAAAGGTACGCCCCTCGATTTTACCGAGCCAAAAACTATCGGGGCAAGAATTGAGCAACTGACCGAGACTCGCGGCTACGACCATAACTATGTGCTGAAAAACTCCGATGGTTCGCTGACTTTGGCCGCCCGCGTGTACGAGCTAGGCAGCGGCAGGATTATGGAAGTTTACACTACCGAGCCGGGCATGCAGTTATATACCGCAAACGGCATGAGAGACATTCGTGGCAAAGGCGGCAAAGTTTACCAGAGACATTACGGCTTTTGCCTTGAAACCCAGCACTTTCCCGATTCGCCCAACAAGCCGCACTTTCCCTCGCCTATTCTGCGTCCCGGCGAAAAATATGACACGACGACGGTATTTAAGTTCTCGACAAAATAAAAATCCCCGGATAACAACGCATCCGGTTTAGAGCTTATCCGAATTACCCTTTAGCGTTTGTCATTCTGAGGCGAAGCCGAAGAATCTGGGTTTGATATCACCGTTCGCAACCCAGATGCTTCACTACGTTCAGTATGACAAGTGATAACGAAGCATCCGGCCTAATTTCTTAGACGTTATTCGTCGTCTATTATTGCACTGCCGTGGAATTGGCCGAGGATACAGATCAACTCTTCATAGGGCATACAACCGTTCTCGTTCGCGTAGTCCCACGCGAGCTGTGAGAAAGTCTCGCCGTCCTTGTTTTCCAGTTCGGCAATCCCGGCCTCATCCTCCGCCTTACATAACAACTCCCTTATTTCGTTGTACCGGTCATCGGCCATCCTGAGCCAATCTACGATGTTCTCCGGCACACCGTTTGCCTTTGCCAACTGCCTGCAATAACGGTCATACAATCTTTTGCGTTTTTTTGCATTATCAGGATTATATTCGTTGCGATTCATATTACTCATCCGATTCATTTTGCACACGCTGTCGCCGCTCTTTCAACTCGCGCCAGGTCGTGAGGATGATTCCTTCATTTTCGATAAACTTCCTTATGTCCGGGTCGGTCATCAAGCGCAGCTCCGCCTCGCGGGTCGGGCCGGAGCCGGAAATGTGCGAGAAGACCTCCGTCTGCACGGTGCAGTGGACGATAATCTCCGTAATGCCGGGCTTCATCTCGCGCAGCAATTTAATCAACTGCTCTTTCCTGCCCTCATAAGTGTCCGCCGAGGTCGGTGACGTAACCAGATCGTCGATTACCGGAAGCCCCGCCTGCCAAACCCGATTGGCAATCAGATATACCATCGGTTTCAAATCACCGGCCTCGGCGCCGATGTGCTGCATGTGCCCTCCCATCATCAGGATGGGAATCTGCTTTTCGATGCCGACCTTAACGTAGCGGTCGAGAAACAGCGGATGGAAGCACGTTCCCATGTGCGAGTCCAGATGTGTGGGCTTTATCCCCATCGCGAGTGCCTTGTCGATCTGGGCTCGTATTACCGTTTCGACTTCGACGGCGGTCGCATGTCCTGCCACGTCGGCGACGCCGTGCCACAAAAAGCCGTCCGAATCCACAAGC
>CBDVBU010000499.1:0-2306 GCA_965372295.1 uncultured Phycisphaerae bacterium | reverse complement strand
ATGCGTTCTTTCCGGATGGTCAGTTTGCCGCCGGAGACAAACTGTTCGCCGCGTTCGGAAAGATGTTCGACCATTCGCTGCCGCCATTGGAACAGCGTGTTTTTGTGTGCCGGCTCGGCGGCTAAATTATGCAGTTCGCCCGGATCGCCGGCCATATCGAAGAGTTCTTCTCTGCCGTCGAATGCGTAGTAGATATATTTGAACCTGCCGTCTGTCAGGGCGTTCCAGTGGTCTTTGTTGTAGCACATCGAGTGCTCCAGATCGATGAACTGCCGCCAGTTTTTCGTATTTCCGCGCACCAGTTCCAGCATGCTCCTGCCGTCAAGATGATTTGGGACAGGAACTCCGGCCGCATCGAGGAACGTCGGCAGCACATCGCGCAATTCGGCCGGCTGGGGCAGCGTTTTGCCTCGCTGATGGTCCATACCCATACTCTTAGGCCATCGTAGCAGCATGGGAATCTTGGCCGAGCCTTCGTATGCGTAGGTCTTTCGCCACAGGTGATGATCGCCGAGCATGTCTCCGTGATCAGCGAAGAAAATGACTAATGTGTTGTCATACATGCCACTTTTTTTAAGGGCGGCAAGGATTCGCCCGATTTGTTCGTCGATGAACGTAATCGAGCCGTAATAGGCCCGGCGTGATTTTTTGGCCTGGCGGACACCCAAATCGCCGTGCCAGAGTGTCGGCTTCGGCGGATCATTATGCGGGGCGTAACGAGCCGCCCAGTCGCCAACAACGGGCGCGGGCATATCATCTTCGTCATACATATCTATGAATCTTTGCGGCGGATCATAAGGGCTGTGCGGCCTGGCGAACGAGACCTTCAGCATAAAAGGTTCGGATCGCTCGTATTTCTCAAGGAAATCAACCGCCTTATCCGCTGTCCAGGTGGTCGGGTGCAGTCGTTCCGGCAGGGCGTATGCCTTTGCACGATAGTCGTTCCAGCCAATGCCCGTCGCATCCGGATCCAGATCCGGCGCCTGCTCTTTGAACCAAAGTCGGTAATCGCTAACGAATCCGGGACTCTCGACACGACCCGACTCGTCAAGCAGTATCTTGTGATAACCGCGATGCCTTCTCTGCGGGTGCCAGTGCATCTTGCCGATGCCATACGTATAGTAATCCGCGTCCCGGAGCGCTCGGGGCAGCTCAAACGGATACTTTCCGGCGATGCGTCCGTATCCGATCATGCCGTGATGCCACGGTGAAAGTCCCGTCAGGATCGCGCTGCGGGCCGGCGTACAGCTCGGCGTGGAGCTGTATGCATTCGAGAAAAAGACGCCTTCTTTGGCTATGGAATCCAAATGGGGCGTCTTAATCACGGAATTGCCGGCGCAGCCCAAACAGTCGCCCCGTTGCTGGTCAGTCATCAAAAAAAGGATATTGGGCCTGCTCTGATGGGTGGCAGCCTCAAGGCCGAAGGCTTTGGGGATGGCAGACGTCAGGTAAACCATCCCCAAGCTGCGCTTGAGGCTGCCACCCGCCGGGGCTAAGAGAGTGCATTTGAGAAAAGCCCGGCGTGTTAATTTTAATTGACGACAACGGTTCATATCAAACTCCTAATTCCCAGATATTTTTAGCATTCGGGCGATATTCTCTATTAATACTCGGTTTCATTCCACCAGAATATCAAATCTGCCCGAAAGATGCAAAGCTTGTATCGTACGTGTTTAGCCGGATAACTGATTCAGCGACTTCTATATGTGGCACGGGCTTGAAGCCCGTGAAATCACGGCCAGGGATGGCCGTGCCACAAGGAAATCTCAACTGGCTAAACATGTGCCCTGCGAAAGCAGGGATCCAAAAACGTAACGGTTTGAGTGGATTCCCGCTTCCGCGGGAATGACAGATTGTGCTATGTTATTATCGTTGAACGATTTGCTATAACATTCGACTCAAAAGCGGTCAGTTTGAGATCTTTACAAAACTGTTGTTGATAATAACAATTTATACTAAAATACCGGCAATGCGGTAGAGCCAAAGGGTATCTTATGGTATTGTCTTCGGATAACATCAAAATTATTAGACAGTATATTGACAAGCTCGAAAAATGGGCGGAGAATTTGTCTTACAGCACCTCTCCAGCCGGAAATTTATGGGTCGAGCTTACCCTTTCATTATATCCGCAGGACGTACAAGAGATTGCATCCTGGCTGGCCGATATTCCCGTAACAGGCCAAAAGGCCGGCAAAGAACTTGAAGAACTCTCCCAATTGGTACAGGAAGTTGACACATGGCGTAATCAGGGAGTTTACCCGGAAGATTTGGGCGATTTTTGTGTGCGTATCAATCGGCTAATGAAG
>CBDVBU010000498.1:0-2329 GCA_965372295.1 uncultured Phycisphaerae bacterium | reverse complement strand
AGGATATCAGAGTTGTTCTATTCCAGGCCGTTCGAGAACTATTAGCCAACGTTGTTAAGCATGCGAACGCAAGCACGATCGAAGTACATGTTTCGAACACCGAAGGCGAGCTGCGGATTGTTGTCCAAGACGATGGTGTTGGATTTGATCCAACTGAAATCGGCCCGCATCCGACGGGGAGGGGCGGATTCGGACTTTTCAATATTAGAGAGAGGTTAGAGTATTTGGGCGGAAACGTCAAAATTGAATCCGAGCGTAAAAAGGGTGCTCGCGTCACTATGACCGTTGCTATCAGAATGGATGCAGCAGCCGAGTAGAAGGAGATGTTGCCATGAGAATTCTCATTGTGGATGATCACGGGATTGTCAGAGAAGGTTTGAAATCTTTGCTGCAAAATCAGTCCGGCGTGGAAGTCGTTGGTGAAGGTGAAAACGGGCAGATAGCAGTCGAGTTGGCAGAACAACTTTCGCCGGACGTGGTAATTATGGATATGAGCATGCCCAATCTGAATGGGATCGAGGCCACCAGGCTCATTCTTCAGCATCGGCCGAATACCAAGGTAATAATCTTATCAATGCACTCCGATGGTCATATTGTAAAAGAAGCCCTTGCAGCGGGCGCCTCCGCATACGTGCTCAAATCCAATCTCTTTGATGAAATGCTTAGAGCTTTGGAAGCAGTGGCTGAAGGCGGACGATATCTGAGTCCTCGAATAACAGATGTAGTTATCGATGACTATGTAGGTAAGTCTGCCGAAGGCGAGCCTGCTAAGACATCGAAACTCACGAGCCGGGAGCGCCAAATAGTGCAACTTGTGGCCGAGGGTAAGACAATCAAAGAAATCGCTCTCATACTGCACATAAGCCCCAAAACGACAGACTCGAACCGCCGCCAGATTATGAACAAACTCGGTTTTTCCAGTGTGCCTGAGTTGACAAAATTCGCCATTCGAGAAGGACTGACTTCGCTGGAGTTCTAATGGATACAGCTTGAACACGGAGCACGTTCCGCTGAGTTTGTTACGGTCCTTTCATTTCGAAACAGCCCTGTCGAAAAGCTGCATTTACAGCAAGTGGCTCAGGCTTGCGTATATAGAACATGCAAGGTTCCTTGCCGTAAAATCGCGAATTTTCCTTTTTCAGATCGAGGATTACCCTTATTTATCGAACAGACCAGGTTGTCGATAATTAAAAGTATCGACAAAGTTGTTGAGGTCATCGACCTACTACTTTGACAAGATTACCTTAGAGAATGGATTCTCAGATCTGACCATTATAATTGGGGGCGGAGTAGGTCGTTGACCTTTCCTATGTGAGCAGGTTCCGAAGTGCACTTTATTGTAAGAAACCTAAGTGTGAGGAACTGTCGGTTGGTGTCGTTTAAATGAAAAGATCGAGTCAAAGATGAAAGAATTGAGACCGATACTATTGGTTGAAAATGATCCTGTGCAAGCTAAGGCGATTGAGCGCGCCTTTGAGGCTCTTGAGGTCAGGTGCCCATGTGTCCACTCTGCAGATGGCAAGGAAGCATTGGTCTATTTACGGCACCAAAATGAAGAAAAGCCGTGGCTTATTCTCTTGAGTTTGGACCTGCCGGGAATGACGGGTGTGGAATTTCTGGAGGTTGTCAAATCTGACGAGGTGTTGAAAACAATCCCGGTCGTATTGCTGACTACGTCGAGCCATCAAAACGACATAACGCAAAGCTTTGAACTCGGCGCTGCCGGCTACATGATTAAGACCTCTGAGTATGAAGGGCTTTTAGAAACGCTCAGGACGATTGCCCAGTACTGGAGTTTATGTGAAAGGCCGGTAATTTAGGAGTAGTGTTTTTGCCAATTCGAACCCTGTTGGTTGATGACTATACATCGATCCGGAAATCAAGCTGCGGGCAGACTTTAGCACCGACGGGCACGTCGAAACCTATTCGCCCTCGGACACCTTGACGATGAAGGTTTCCAACACTGCCGATGGTACTACTCCATACCCGGCCGGCCCTGGCCCCGGCATATTCTTCCTGCCGAGAAACGCGCTCCAATAAATTACCGATCGCCGAATTCCGACTGTCGATTTTCAAATCGGCCTGTTTCTTCGCCGGCGGACGCCGGGTGGCAGCCTCATCCTTTAGGGATGGGGATGGCTTGGGCAGGTTCCGCCTCCCAAGCAAATTGGCTTTGATTGGCTTTGTTTTTCGCTGCCCAAAACCGCCCAAAACCACCAATATCTCCATAAACCATTGTTATTGCTAACATTGTGCCATTTTGCCTATATTAACATTGGCTTTGTTTTTTCAAACGTACCCCTGCCGGAAAACCACCGGATTTATTATT
>CBDVBU010000497.1:0-2338 GCA_965372295.1 uncultured Phycisphaerae bacterium | reverse complement strand
ATCGGCGTAAAACAGTAGTGCATTGCGAGCATTTGGGCCACGTCACCGGTCACGACGGGATAAACGTTGCTGAATTTTCCAATTTCTGCGCCTTGCGAGTCGATAATAAGAGCATCGGCAAAGACCAATCCCAGTTCCACATCGCCGTCGAGCAGGGCAACCTGTTTTGCGAACCGTTCGGGCAGAACCACATCGTCGCTATCGACGAAACAGATGTACTTGCCTCTCGTCAGGTCAACGCCGCGATTGCGGGCGGATACGACACCCTGGTTCTCCTGCGTATAAATCTGCGCCCGTGAATGCGCACTTTTCGCGACCTCAACGGTTTTGTCCGTGCTGCCGTCATCGACTATAATGATTTCAAAATCCTGATATGTCTGCTCCTCAAGACTTCTCAGGGTCTCGGCAATATAGTCCTGATGGTTGTAAGATGCGGTTATCACCGACAGTTTCGGCTGCACTGTTAAATCTCCGTCACGTTATAATTTTGCGATACTGTTCTATGTAGCTTGAGGCCACATTCGCCCAATCAAATTTTTCCGCCTGTTTTCTCGCCGCTGTTGACATTCGCTTATAAAGCTCAGGATTGTCGAACAGTCGTTTTACGGCTTTGGCGATTTCCTCGACGTTATCCTGCTCGACGATAAGGCCGTTGCCGTCAATCAGTTCGGCCAGGCCCTCACAGCGCGTTGTCACAATCGGCAGTCCTGATGACATCGCTTCGAGCATTGCGTTGCTCATGCCCTCCTGCATGCTGGCGCTGATGAAAATATCGTTCTGCCGGTACACTTCCGGCATTTTTCCCGAGTTAACTCTGCCTGTAATCTTGATTACATCGCTCAGTTCCCTTTCCGTGACAATTTTCCTGAGCTGCCGTTCCATTTGCCCGCCACCGACAACCGTCAAACGGAGTTTACAGGCGGTTCTGTGCAATATCTCGACGGCATCGATGAGCATCTCGATCCGCTTGGTAACAGATAATCTGCCGACCGTAAGGAGCCTGAGCACTGTGGGTTTTTCCCCGGTCTCGATTGGGAAAAACCTGTCCAACTCAACGCCGTTAGGAATCACATCAATCGACACCGATGGCATAAATAGCAGCGCTCGTTCCTTCAAACCCTCGCTGCACGCCACCAGCGCCGAAGCCTTCTTCCAGATTGCGCCGAATACGGGAGCGAGAATTTTATAGTCAAGCTGGAGCCGTGCGTGTTGTCCCGGCACGTCCGAACCTCGAAGTGAAATAATGTACGGCAATCTGCCTGCGTTTCTGTAGCAAAGCCATCCGGTCGGAAAGCCGAAAAACGCGTGAGCTAAATCATAATCGTTCTCCCGCAGTAGCTTGCGATAATAAAATCCGGCCTTAACGAGCCATTCAATCACCTCGCTTCTACGCCAGAAGTGCAGGTCTTTCTTGTGGATACCCACTTTGTGGATCGTAATGTTTTCGGAAAATTTCTCGCTCTTAAATCCGGGTTTCGGTGCCGAGGTCAGCACGTCCACGCGCAGGTCATCCCGGCCGGCATATTGCCTTAAAAGGCAAAGATTTGCTTTTGCCGCCCCGCCACCTATCGGCGGAAATTCATAATTGAGCATCAAAATTTTCATTTTCTAATTTTATTGGCAATAACGTAAAGGTTCGTTTGCAACACGAGCGGCATCCTGCGAAAATCCACGCGTCGAAGAATATGTCCGAGCGGCCCGAGCTTTTGCAGTTTTTTTTCGGTAAATTCGTTGATGGGATTCATTTTAACAAACCGCGTCTCGAATCCATGCCGGGACATTCGCCGTCTCAGTTGCCCCGGCGAATGCAACGATGGATGATACCGCCGCCATTGCAGCGACTTTGTCCGGAGCGTCTCATAGGTAATATTGCTGTACCTGTTTGGCGTCTGGAAAAGGTAATAGCCGCCGGGGCGAAGCACCCGCCGGACTTCGCTTATGTGTTTGTCTATCTCTGCAATATGCTCGAACAAATCAAAACTCAGCACAACTTCAAAAGATTCATCTTCGTACGGCAGGGTTTCCGCAGCATGCACTTCCAGGCGAATGTCACCGTATTTTTTCCTGCCGTACTCGATCGCTTCGCACGATATATCGATGCCGGCGACATCATGTCCTTTCCCGCTCAACTCATACACCACTGTGCCGATCCCGCAGCCGATCTCCAATATTTTATCTTCCGGCTTGAGCAGATTAGTCTGGGCGAGGAATTCCAGATTTGTTTGCAGGTTGCCGCGTTCTTCCTTGCCGGCCTGTAACTCCTTGCGCCAGCCCCGGTCGTAGAGTTCCTGCTGCGCTTTAATTTGTGGGTCCAACATAATCAAAGATTCACCAAACC
>CBDVBU010000496.1:0-2340 GCA_965372295.1 uncultured Phycisphaerae bacterium | reverse complement strand
CGTCCGCGTTTGCCCAGCACGCCGGTCGCGTGCGAGTCGTCCACCATGACCAGCGCATCGTATTTTTCGGCAAGCTCGCAGATCCGGTCCAACTTCGCTATCGTTCCATCCATTGAGAATACGCCGTCGGTTGCAATCATGCGAAATCGTGCCGATTGGGCTTCCTGCAATTTTTCTTCCATATCCTGCATGGCGCAGTTTTTGAATCGCAGTCGCTGGGCCTTGCAGAGGCGGATGCCGTCGATAATGCTGGCGTGATTGAGCTGGTCGCTGATGATGGCATCATCGGCTGAAAGTAAGGTCTCGAACAGCCCCGTGTTGGCATCAAAGCAGCAGGAATAAAGAATCGTATCTTCGGTGCCGAGAAATTCCGAGATTTTCCTTTCTAATTCCTTATGCACCTCTTGTGTGCCGCAGATAAATCGAACCGACGACAGGCCGTATCCCCATTTGGCATAACTGTCCAGGGCGGCACGGATGACATCGGGATGGTCGGCCAGACCCAGGTAATTGTTGGCGCACAAGTTGAGAACTTTCTGGCCGGTCTGTATCGTAATCATGGCATCCTGCGGGCTGATAATGATGCGTTCAGCCTTGTAAAGTCCGCTGTCGCTGATTTGTTTGAGTTCTTCAGTTATATGAGATTTCATCCGACCAAGCATATCTTGTCCCTCGATTTCACAATTTGAGTCACTTATTCTTGCGTCCAATCCAGAATCACCTTTCCTGATTCGCCCGCCCGCATAACTTCGAAAGCCTTGAGGTATTCTGTGTAGTTAAAGCGGTGGGTAATCAGAGGCATCAGATCCATTCCGCCCTGAATCAGCATCGTGGCTTTGTACCAGGTCTCGAACATTTCCCTGCCGTAGATACCTTTGATTGTAAGGCTGTTGAAGACGACATAATCCCAGTCGATGGCAGTCTCCGGCATGATTCCCAGCAATGCGATTTTGCCGCCGTGGCACATGTTTGTCAGCATATCCTTGAACGCCGCCGGGTTTCCCGACATTTCCAAGCCGACGTCGAATCCCTCTTTCATGTTAAGCTTTTTGACGGCATCTGTAATGCTCTGGTTTCGTACATCCAGCGTCAAAGTAGGCCCCATTTTCCGGGCCAGCTCCAGGCGGTAAGGATTCACATCGGTAATAACCACATAGCGGGCGCCGGCATGTTTAGCTACAGCGACGGCCATACACCCAATGGGGCCGGCCCCTGTAATCAGTA
This sequence comes from uncultured Phycisphaerae bacterium, assembly GCA_965372295.1. Classification (GTDB taxonomy): domain Bacteria; phylum Planctomycetota; class Phycisphaerae; order Sedimentisphaerales; family Anaerobacaceae; genus JAFGPJ01. The sequence goes on along the minus strand of CBDVBU010000496.1, from coordinate 1,116 downwards.
CGTCTTCGCCGACCAGGTCATACGAGAGCGTAGTGTGCACCGCGTTTCCGAACGGATCGAAACAGGCCAGCACGTCTTTCGGGATACTGGTATCACAATGCCAGATGTTGGAGACGGGAATGGACAAGTATTCGGCGAAAGCGCCGTTTCGATTTACGCCGATACAATTCGGATTCGTGCAAAGATGTCTTCGTCCGGCCAGACAATTCCGGCAGCGTCCGCAAACGATGTGTCCTTCGCCGCTGACCAGCTCACCCAGTTCGACATCATGCACGTTGCCGCCGATTTTCTCGACGGTGCCGACGAATTCGTGACCAATGACCAGGGGAGGCTTTATGGTCTTTTGCGCCCAGCGGTCCCAGTTGAAAATATGAATGTCGGTGCCGCAAATAGCGGCCTTTTGAATCTTGATTAAAACATCATTGGCGCCGACTTCAGGAACAGGAACATCTTCCATCCACAGCCCTTGTTCGGGCTTCTTTTTCGTCAATGCTTTCATGAATTCATTTCCTCAATTCCGCAAAACGAAAGACGACAACAGCGTCGTTTCTTATACTTACTTATCTGCACTCGTGAACTGCACACGGACAGAACAGTTTACCACTTTATTTTCTTAAGCTCGCTTGTTTTCCGGTGATCCGTCATATCGGGAATCAGTGCCGTTACTGTGATGAAACCTTCCGCTAACGATGTCATATCGGTCGGGCTTTCGTCGAGCAGATGGGAGCCGCCGGCCAGTTGAAAGACAGTCTGTCCCTGCTCGTTTGTCTGCCGGATATAATACTCATCGAATCCTTTGCTGGAATGAGGCACGACTCTCACGCCTTTCGGTTGGCCTTTCGATAGTTCAGGGATATTGATGTTGAGCACGTTGCCCTTTTTAACCGGCATGAGCTTTTTGAGGATTTCGACACAGTTCCTGGCGGCCTGCTCGTAATCCATATTCTCTTCCCTGGAGAGACTCATCGCGACAGCAGGGATTTTCAGAAACGCACCTTCCATCGCAGCGGCAACCGTGCCGGAGTAGTAAACGTTGATTCCCGCATTGGCCCCGTTGTTTATGCCGGCAACGACCAGGTCTATCGGCTCGGTGTGGAGCTGCATTACCGCCAGCTT
>CBDVBU010000495.1:0-2342 GCA_965372295.1 uncultured Phycisphaerae bacterium | reverse complement strand
GATGCCTTGTCCGTGCGTTGTTCGTCCACCGAGCAAACTGTCGGCGAGTTGAGCGGCGGCAACCAGCAGAAAGTAGTCATCGCAAAATGGATATATCGCGACTGCGATATTCTAATCTTCGACGAGCCGACCAGGGGCATCGACGTCGGGGCAAAGTTCGAGATATACCACATGCTCTCGGAGCTGGCCGAGAAAGGAAAAGCGATTATTTTCGTCTCGTCGGACCTCAAGGAGCTTATGGCCGTATGCGACCGCATTATGGTTATGTCGGCCGGGTGCGTTGCAGAGACGTTCGGCAGGGGACAGTGGAGCCGGGAAAAAATTATGTCTGCCGCGTTCAGCGAGTACATAGGTGTCTGAATAGAGACACCAGAGAAGGTTATGCACAAAATCATAAAAAACAGAATAACAGGATTACCCGCTCTCGTGACGGATTACCTTGGTATGTCACTGGCATTGGCCGGGCTCATCGTTTTCTTCGGCGTCAAAGCGAACAATTTCTTCACTCTGACGACCTTCAGAACAATCGCCAACCAGGTCCCAGATATCACGATCGTCGCCGTCGGGATGACCTTCGTGCTGATTATCGCCGGGATCGATTTGTCGGTTGGCTCGGTAATGGCTTTGGCCGGCGGCGTGCTGGGTCTTTGTTTGATTGAATTGAATTTTCCGCTGCCCGCGGCAATCGTTGCTTGCCTGCTGGTCGGTGTGCTCTGCGGGGCCTTGAACGGACTGGTGGTCATCAGCTGGCGGCTCCCGGCTTTTATCGTGACATTGGGTATGATGGAGATCGCGCGGGGCGCCGCCTATCTTGTAACCGACTCGCGAACCATCTATATCGGCGGGCCGGTCGAAGTGATAACGGAGACCTCGGTTCTCGGGCTTTCGCTTCCGTTTATCATTGCGGTTCTGATTGTCGCAGCAGGGCAGTTGGTTCTTTCGCGGACCGTCTTCGGCCGCTACCTGATTGCCATCGGCACGAACGAAGAAGCGGTTCGGCTTTCCGGCATCGATCCGCGCCCGCTCAAGCTTGCTGTTTTTGTTCTGTGCGGTTTTCTGACGTCCGTTGCGGCGGTGATACACACGGCACGTCTATCGTCGGCGAATCCAAACTCCGGCTACGGCCTGGAGCTTCAGGCCATAGCTGCCGTGGTCATCGGAGGCACCAGCCTGATGGGTGGCAGAGGCTCGGTAGTAAGCTCATTCTTCGGCGTACTTATTATTGCCGTCTTAGGGACCGGTCTTGCTCAGATCGGGGCACAGGAATCCACGAAACGTCTTATCACAGGCTGTGTTATTGTCGCGGCCGTAATCCTGGACCATTACCGCCACCGAATCCGCAAAAGGGAAAATTAAAATCAAAGTTTTGGAATCCCCTGGGGACGACTTGGTTCTCGCAAAGCGGGTGCCCTTCCTTAATTTTGCTTTTTATTTTTGCTTTTTTTTGTTTTTATCAGGGGAAAAGGCCCATTATTAGCGTTTTCTGCTCATCTAATAATCGTCCGATAACATATAGCTTGACACAATCAGCAAAATTCTGTATAATAATGGATTAAGTTATCATAGAATAAATACACAGGAGAAAAAATATGCATATACTTGTGAAGCAAAAAGACGGCAATACCAAGCAATTTCAATTTATGCAGGGGCCTATCTCTATCGGCAGAGGGGCCAACAGCCATGTATTTTTGCCTGATAAAGCGGTCTCAAGACAGCATGCCGTAGTCCACAGCACGGAAGACGGAAAGTGGACGATTGAGGATCTGGGCTCATCGAACAAAACTTATCTAAACGACAAACCGATCGACAAGGCCGAAATCAAACACGGCGATTGTCTGCGTATCACCGATTTTATTATCGAAATCATACTGGAACAGGAAGTCGGCAAAGAAATGCCGATCCATCCGGAGGATACGCTTCAACTCGAAGCTGCACTGGCGACACCGAAGCACGAAACAATAGTACGAAGGCCGGATGCCCAGCACGCTCCGGCCATGAGACTGGCTGCCAGAAGGCTGACTGATTTTTCAAAAGCGAGCCAAATAATATTCGATGCCGAGGACCTCGATGGGCTGTTGTTGACCTTGTTGGATGTCACAATGGAGCAGTTCAATGCGTATCATGTTTGGGCTGCTTTGAGAAAACAGCCCACCGGCCCAATGATCTGTCACGCAGGCAAAAGAAGAGACGGCTCCCCCGTCCAGCTTAGCGAATTACAGCTCAGTGAGAGAATAACTCAGGCCGTCGAGAAGGGCCAGTTCTGTGTGCTGCCCAGAGTCTCAGCTCAAATGGAGTCCAAGGAAAGAATACGCTCGGCGATGGTGGCGTCTATCATGCGTCCG
>CBDVBU010000494.1:0-2361 GCA_965372295.1 uncultured Phycisphaerae bacterium | reverse complement strand
AGCCGGCAACATAAAAAGTCGTAGTCTGGTTAACTCGAAAAGTATCGCCGGCGCCATTGTCAACGTCGTCAAAATTATCACCCATATAAACATCGTGCGAGACGGCGAAATCTCCCGGCGACCAGCTTAGGGTCACCCACGTCTCCTCGTGGAGGGCGCCATCTTCCGGGCTGGGACTTAGGGCGTAGGGGTATGCTTCACCCTGCATGGCCTTAAAAATCTCGTCTTGTGACAGAGCACGCTTGAATATGAAGAACATGTCCATAAGTCCGGTGAAAGGTCTATTGTTGTCGATATTGTATCCCACGCGCGCACCTGAGCCCCAGTCTCCGGCTATATCCGCAGGACTTGTAACATTTTCCTCCCGGACCACTTCCCCATTGATATAGAGTATTGCCTTGCCGGTCGCCTTGTCGTATGTACCTGCAAAATGCAGCCATTCGTCCCATGTCACAGCACCTGCGCGTATATCGAAGATTGTAGTTCCGCCATCAGTGCGAAGCAGCCATCGAAAATTCCCATCGCTCCGGAGCTCGGGATGAACGAGCCAGGTGTTGTCTGATGCTCTGGCATTGAATATGGCGTGATGTCCCCCTGTATTTTCGCATTTTGCCCAGGCGGCAAGTGTGATACCGGTAGTCGGAATATGCTCCGGAGGGATACTTGGACCATCCAGATCAAGGTAACTGCCGCTTGCGAATTTGGCGGCTCCGTTTCGCTTGCCGTCGGGATCAGCCGTGACATCGCCATTTACAACGCCGTCGTGGCCGTTCCCGGACTGGTCGGCAACGATATCGCCGACTTCGTCAAATGAATAGTATATGACCAGGCCGGGGTCGGCAAGAAGGTTAGCAAAAGCGTTAGTACTCAAGACAAACACCAAAAGAAAAGAAACTATGTAAAACAATTTTCTAAACATAATGATCCTCCTTATTGAAAGTTGAGATAATAAAACGGCGGATAATTACTTAACATTTGCTGCATTTTATCCTCATCTGACCGGAATATTTTTGACTTGAGACCACCTCCTTCCTTTTAATGCCGGCAGTTTACTTATGAGGCAAAGATTCTATCTACGAAATATCTTAATCCGGTTGCCTTCTCTGCACTCTACTGTTCCGTGCCTTTCTGTCAAATAGCGAAAAGACTATAGAAATATGACCCGTTGTAAAGCTATAATGCCCAATATAAAGGACTATGCGGGCCAGTACTTCACCAATCTTAGTATATACTAAATCTGCCATCTCAGGTCAAGAAAAAACTTGTGAAATTGCTTCCGGTCTCTCGTTCTATGATTTTTTCCTTGCAATCTGGTTTGGGGACAGCAATATTTGTTTGGATTCGGAATTATCGTTTCGTACGCCGCTGTTAGGCAACACATACGCTGAGTAGTACATATGACCTCCTGCAGATGTTGCAGTTTGAAAGGAGAAAGTCATGAAAAACAGAGTGGCCGTTTACCTGCTGATTTTCACAACGGTTAGCTTGCAAATCGCGTCGAATCTGCTCGCGGCCGAGGCTCCCAAGCCTCGCAGCCGCAGCGAAGTCAAAGCGGTCCTTGCAAAAGCCCCGAAGCCACCGGCAGGGAGAAAACTGCGCGAACTGAATATCGTCCTTGTAGCATTCAAGAAAGACCACGGTGATAACGAGCACGATTATCCTTTGTGGCAGAAGCGATGGGCAGTACTGCTCGGCGGAAAAGACGCCGGGCGGGAAAACCAGGTAAATCTCTATGGCCCTGCGCCGAAAGGCAAACAGAAACGGGACCTTGCCGGCGCACCGAAGGTGAATGTCTCGACCGCTTACGGATGGCCAAGCAAGGAGCAATTCGAGAAGGCCGATTTGGTTGCCGCGTTCTGTTACGTTCAGTACGACGAAGAAAAACTCAAGAACCTGGAAAAATTCTTGTCTCGGGGCGGAGGTTTCGTCATCCTGCACCCTGCTGTGATTATTCCAAAGGGCGTAAATATCGTCGACGAGGCGGCCAATCTCATGGGATTGGCGTGGGAATACGATTATACGCGCTGGCGCCACGGGCAAATGTCCCTGAAGATTGCAGCGCCGGATCATCCAATCTGCCTGGGACTGCCCGGTACGATTGATTTGCTGGACGAAGCTTATTGGCCCCTGAAAGGCGACCGCAGCAAAATCACGATATTGGCTACGTCCGATGAAACGGTCAGCGAAAACTCCGACCAGACCAAACCCGAACCGATGTTCTATACCTACGAGTACGGCAAGGGACGGGTTTTCAGTTGTATCCTCGGACACTATACATGGACATTCGATGATCCTTATTTCCGCATTCTGATGCTTCGCGGCATGGCCTGGGCAGCGAACGAATCGCCATATCGTTTCGAC
>CBDVBU010000493.1:0-2379 GCA_965372295.1 uncultured Phycisphaerae bacterium | reverse complement strand
GGCGCGGTTCTTCAGAAACCAAGTGATGCTGAAAAAGAGGTTCAGATAGGCCGGCGATACGACAAATGGGAGGTAGTCGCGATACTTCCGGGCCCAGAACCGGTAGCCGTACTGGAGCGAAACTTCGCACGCTGGGGTCTGATAGCCTATATCGGAAAGAATGGGCCAATAGCGAAGATACGTAAAGCAGTGGGCAGAATAGATGCCATACAGAAGGAAAGGGCCTTCTCAAAAGAATATTTTGACCAAATCCTCAGTGCAAAGAAAGATATTTTAGGCAAAAAGGTTTTATCCACATGGAAAGAGCCTTCCTATGAAAACATAGTAGGTCTTCTGCCGCCATTAAAGACATATACATTTCTCGGCACAATTAACGCCAGGGGGAAGTTAGCTGTTTTGCCGGACGGCCGAATGGGGTACCTGAAAACATCTCCGTATAACAAGGCAAGAGGTTTGGAGACTGTTTATTTCGATCCCTGGAAACATTTTACCGGCAAGAACATTCCCAGCCGAGACAGCCTTGATTTAGCCGGCAAAGAGGGGCTCCTGGGAGGATATCTTCCCGCGGTGGATTTCGGATTCTATGATTCAAACAAAAAATGGGGGTGGGAACAAATGGGATTCGCTATTGAAAGTTCGGATCATCCGAGCGGAATGGACGCCCTTGTATGTCTGAAAAGCATAAACGGCGAACGAATTTACAAAAGAGTATTTTCGTCGGGAAAATTAGACGCCGCGACGTTCTACAGGGAGCTGTTAGCGTTAAAACGAAAATGGGAAAGTTTTTTTGACAAGGGAATGAAAGTTCACACAGCCGACACGAGGGTAATTGACGCAGGCCGGGCGGCGATTATACGTAGTTTGATAACATATATAGAACTCGAACCTCGATATGGATTGGGTCATTACTGGGGCAAGGGACACAGCACCTTCCCTCCCACCACCTATTTCATGAATACCTGTCTATTGGAATGGGGTTTCAAGGATGAGGCGAAGGAACGGCTGGGATATTATCTGAGCCGTTATGTTAAAAATGACGGCACACTTAATTATTACGGACCGGCTGTCGCTGAATATGGAGAGCTATTAGCGTTGGTTGCTCGCTGCGTACAACTTGGCGGAGATAACAACTGGTTTCTCTCGCATTTGCCTAAACTTGACTTGATAATTGACCGCCTGCTAACGGAACTGAAAGAAAGCCGAAAGACATATGATCCCGGCAGTAACCAATACGGATTGCTGTACGGTTCTCCCGAAGCGGATACCCGTAAAGACAAGCGATTCTGGTTTTCCGGTAATATCTGGTGCTGGCGAGGTCTGAAAGAAATAGGAAAAGTTGAATCAGCCATAGGTGAAAAAACGGCGAATTCCATGTTAAAGCAGCGAGGCGAAGAGTTGCAGAGAGAAGCAGCAATATTTCGTAAACATATTACCGCGGCATTAGAGCGTTCAATAAGGACGAATACTGCCGAACCTTTTCTTCCACCATGCACCGGTTACGACGGCCGTCCTTTTGAAAAAATGAATGAGAGCACATTTTCTAATTATACCAATTATCGATACTGGCTGGAGATGCTCTCCGGCGGGCTTATGAACGACCTGATGAATAACGCGATTATTGATTATCGCCGAGATCATGGCGGCGAACTGCTGGGGATGACCCGCTTTAGCTCCAATGCGGACAATTGGCCCTATTGCCACTTTGCATGGGGGTTGATGGACGCCAAGCAAAGAAAACAATACCAGTTAGGTTTTTACGCACACCTGGCTCATCACCAGACTCGGGGTACATTTACCGCTTATGAGCAGGTGCATATTACCGGGGTAAAGGATAGCGATTACTCAGAACGCACATACAGCGCTCATTATTGCGTACCTTCGCAGGTAGTTGCGCCGATCACACTTAAATGGATGCTGGTATGGGAGGACTTGGACAGTGAGCAGGTATGGTTGGCCGAAGCGGTCCCACAGTCGTGGTTTGACGGGGGATTCACGATAGAGGATGCCCCAACTCAATGGGGGGAAATAAGCTTGACCATAAGTCCAGGCGGCAAGACCGGCCAAGTCGAATTGGCAAAAACCATCTCAAATATCAAAATTCATCTATATGCCCCACAACTCACATCTCTTTCAATTAACGGCAGACACGCGGATTTTGTCAGGAATGGTGATTATGTTGAATATGATTTGTCAAAAGAATTGAAAGACAAAACGTACAACAGGAACCGGATCGAACCTTACTCAGAGAACCCTCGCTACTGGCAATACAAGGGCGAGCCTGTGCTGCTGCTGGCTGGTTGCACAGGTAATTTCAGGTTAAAATGGATGAATGGTTTGACAGGTCCATGGGGCGAAGAAAACAACATCGTCGGCGGCGAC
>CBDVBU010000492.1:0-2386 GCA_965372295.1 uncultured Phycisphaerae bacterium | reverse complement strand
ATTATAACAACAAAAGCATATCGCACAATAAGTATCAAGATGAAAACGCCGGAATCCGGCAAAAATTATCGACAAATTCAGAGGTCCACTCAAGAGCGAATTTTTTATTCGCCGAACGTTGCCCAGCAGCCCGGCTCCTCCACAACCCGGATATTTTGCAGTTTTACGCCTTCAGGCAGTTCGATTAGGAGTTTCTCATAGATATATTTCGCTACGTTCTCGGCCGATGGGTTGTTTTGCTGAAAATAGCTGATGCTCTCCAGCGCTGAATCATTAAACTCGGCAACAGTTTTATCTATCATTGCCTGAAGTGTCTGGAAGTCCATCACAACTCCTATATTATTCAGCCTTTCACTGCTGAGACTGGCGGTAACCACCCAGTCATGCCGGTGAACGGGTTCCTTTGAGCCATCCGGCAGGATCAACTGGTGCGAAGCCCGAAAGTGTCTCTCTACGCTGATTGTAAACATGTTTGGCATAAATCCGAATATCGGAAATCCGGCATGATTCTACTTCTTAAGACGCTGTTTCAAACGCTCCTGGATGCTTTTCGGAATCAAATTTGACAGATCTCCGCCTAATGAAGCAACCTCGCGAATCAAGGTCGAGCTTGTGAAACCGTATTGCTCGCTGGTCATAATAAAGACCGTTTCTATGCCGGTCACGGCCCGGTTGGTCATGGCAAGCTGGAATTCATATTGAACGTCGGTAAGGCTCCGCAGGCCGCGCAGGATTACATCCGCCTTCTTCCCGGCGGCATATTCGGCCGTCAGCCCTTCGAAACTTTCCACTGAAACGCCCGGCATCTTCCGCTGGTCGATCAGCTCCGATATCATCTCCACGCGCTCTTCGGGCGTGAAAAGCTGGTTTTTGACCGGACTTCGCCCCACCGCGATTACCAGCTCATCGAAGAGTTTCATGCCCCGATTGATAACATCCAGATGCCCGTTAGTAATCGGATCGAACGAGCCGGGAAAAATCGCTCTGACATATTTTTTTGCCATTATCATACCTTTATAAAACAGGCAGCTATTATATAAATGTTACTCTGCATTCAGGCTTTTTAAGATTTTTTTGGCCAGAGGTTCTTTTATTTCAGTGTGGCGGGGTACGGCCTCTACAATTCCTGTTTTTGGATTTATCCAAAGCGAATGTGACGAGCCTTCTCTTTTCAAAAAACAGCCGGCAATCCTGAGTCTTTTTTCTAACTGTCTTCTTTTCATTAGATCGCAATTATTTCCTGAATTGCATCATCAGGCAAGCCCCGTCGAATATCCTCCAGTCGATCTTCAAGTATAAGAATTATCGCATTTTTGAGACTTTCTTTTGCCTGTTCGATTGTTTCTCCCTGGCCGTTTGCTCCTGGAATCTCCGGACATACGGCCCAATAGCCTCCTTCCGGAGCACTTTCAATGATTGCCGTAAACTCACCTTTCATAATATGTCCCTCTATCTGCCAAATACCCAAGCATATTAAGGCTGTCTAATATCTTGCGCTTATTGCCCTTGTCTTACTCGAGTAAGGTTATCGAATAGTGGGGTGATTGTCAATTTTATTTTTATATTGCACTGCGCAGCCAAAGAACTCGCTAAGTGTATTATCGTTGGATCTTATTTTAGCCACTGGTCAAGCCAGGCGATTACGGTTTCGTGCCAGAGGATGGAATTTGCCGGTTTCATGACCCAGTGGTTTTCGTCGGGGAAATAGAGCAGCTTGCTGGGAATTCCCCGCCGTTGCAGGGCGTTGAACGTGCCAAGGCCCTGGGTATCGGCTACGCGAAAGTCCTGCGCTCCGTGGATTACGAGCATGGGAGTCTTCCAGTTCTTGACGAAGTTGACCGGATTGTGTTTTTCGTAGTTTTCAGGATTATCCCACGGGGTGCCGAGACGGTCCCACTCGGGGAACCACAGCTCTTCGGTATCGTAATAAGCCATTCGTTCGCAAAGGTTGCCATCGTGGTTGACAAGACAGCGGAAACGGTCGGGCCAGTTGCCTGCGATCCAGTTGATCATATAGCCGCCGAATGAAGCCCCGAGTGCCCCTACCCTGTCGCCGTCCATCCAGGGATAACGCTCCAAAGCAGCCGTCAAACCCTTCTGCAAATCTTCCAAAGGTTTTCCGCCCCAGTCGGCTCGGATAGAATCACAAAAGGCTTGGCCGTAACCGGTCGAGCCGTGGAAATCTACCATCACAGCGGCATAGCCCGCGCCGGCATAGGCCTGTGGATTCCAGCGATAGTGAAAAGAGTTGCCGAAAGAACCCTGCGGGCCGCCGTGAATCAGAAAAGCAACCGGGTATTTTTTATCGGGATCGAAATCGATCGGTTTGACTACGTAGCAATAGACCGTTTCATCGTTCCACCCGGCGAAGGTGAATTGCTCGTAC
>CBDVBU010000491.1:0-2409 GCA_965372295.1 uncultured Phycisphaerae bacterium | reverse complement strand
CTGAAGTTCTTTCGGCATAATAAGGTTAAACACATAAAAGACACAGATATAGTTAGCTTTATCATTGTTTGCTGTTGGCATGTAATATTAAATATATACTTGACAATGATATTGAATATGCATATATTGTTGTCATGTACATTGCAACCATACCAAATCGTACGTCGCCCCCTGCGATATTGCTCCGAGAGGGGTATCGGGAAGGCGGCAAGGTTAAAACCCGAACCCTTGCCAATATTACGCATTGGCCTGCTGAAAAAATAGAAGCTTTACGGCAGCTTTTGCGTGGAACATTCTTGATTCCTGCATCAGAAGCCTTTGAAATTCAACGCAGTTTACCTCATGGCCATGTTGCCGCTGTACTTGGTTCTTTGCGCCGTATTTGCCTTGATCGCATAATCGCCTCCAGGCGAACTCGTCGGAGGGATCTTGTGGTTGCCATGATTGTGGCACGAATTATTGACCCGTGCTCGAAACTGGCGACTGTCCGGGGAATGGAATCGGATACGGCTTTTACTACGCTTGGAGAGACTCTTGGTGTGGAATCGGTTGGCGAGGATGATTTGTACGAAGCGATGGACTGGTTGTTAGTGAGACAGCCGGTGATTGAAACGAGGTTGGCCGAACGGCATCTAAGCGAAGGGACCTTGGTGCTCTATGATGTGACATCGACCTATTTAGAGGGGCGCACATGTCCCTTAGCTCAGCTTGGTTACAGCCGTGACGGGAAGAAAAAGAAACTTCAGATAGTTTTCGGGCTTTTGTGCAATGACGAAGGATGTCCGGTAGCGGTCGAGGTATTCGATGGTGACACAGGCGATCCCAGCACATTGGCCGCCCAGATACGAAAAATACGCGGACGGTTTGGACTGAAGCGGGTGGTGCTGGTAGGTGACCGTGGGATGCTCACAGATGCCCGTATACGAGAAGAACTCAAACCTGTTGATGGTCTTGAATGGATCACCGCTTTGCGGGGGTCGGCTCTTAAGCAGTTGGTTGAAAGCGGTGATCTTCAGCTTTCCCTGTTCGATGAAAAGGATATGGCAGAGATCACCTCGGAGCAGTACCCTGAGGAGCGGCTGATTGTTTGTAAAAATCCATTGTTGGCCGAGAAGCGTGCCCGTACACGAGAAGCCCTTCTTCTGGCCACAGAAGGTGAGTTGAAGAAGATTGTAAAAGCGACTCAGCGAACAAAGTGGAGGCTCAAAGGTTCCGACAAGATTGGGTTACGAGTGGGCAGGGTGCTGGGCAAATTCAAGATGGCCAAGCATTTCCGCATCACAATCACAGACGATTTGTTTAAGTATGAACGCGACACGGCACGTATTGCCCAGGAGGCAGCACTTGACGGGATCTACATAATCAGAACCAGACTTACAGCCGAAACCATGAATACCGAAAATACTGTCCGTGCCTATAAGAACTTATCGGTAGTGGAACGTGCGTTTAGAAGTATGAAGACAATGGATATCAAAGTGCGGCCCATTCATCATCGACTGGCTCATCGAGTACGGTCGCATGTGTTCCTCTGTATGCTTGCCTATTATGTCGAGTGGCATATGCGAAAATCTCTCGCACCGGTATTGTTCGACGATGACGATACATCCGCAGGTGATGCCTTGCGCACTTCAGTTGTGGCACCCGCTCAGCGATCTATCAGAGCACGGCGAAAGGCCTCTATAAAGCGAACCGAGGACGGAATGCCTGTTCACAGCTTTCAAACGTTGTTAAAGGACTTAGCAACTATTACAAAAAATCACATCAAACCAAAATTGAAAGGAGCCATTCCATTTGTACAATTAACACAACCTACATCACTTCAACAAAAAATCCTGCATTTGTTGAATGTTAATTTGTGATGTTGGCAGTAAATGTACAACAATAATTTGAATAATTACCTTAATTACAATATCTTATCTCTTTTTATCAAAGGGAACTTCAGATTAGTCGATACGGTTAAATTTACATTTTCTCCGGCAGTCTTTTCAGTGGTTACCCCGGTAAGGATTATCGATACACCGGAAATACCTGCCCCGGAACTGTCCACAACCTTTCCGGTAATTGTGTAGGTGTCGCCGGACACGTCATCATTTTTATCGTCACCGCTGTCACTTGTAAGACATCCTGCTGCCATACATGCAAGCATTATGAGGATAAGTACTAACAGTTTTTTCAAAATTTCCTCCGTTGTGAATGTGATAAAATATTTACAGTAGAAATATACTATTACATTTTGAGATATCAATCAATAATTTTTTATGGAATCGAAAAACCGATAAGCTCTTCATCTCTTGTCCGGATAGTTTTCTCTCCGTCGGTTATTGTTTCCGAAGATTTGACAACTCCCGCATCCGGCGCCAGCCACAGCACAGTCGTCGTGACTTCACGTGCTGATGTTCCTCCGCCGAC
>CBDVBU010000490.1:0-2462 GCA_965372295.1 uncultured Phycisphaerae bacterium | reverse complement strand
ATGATAAGAGGTTAAGCTGATTTGTACGAGATGTGCTCAGAGCTAAATGTTCTAAGAAATCGTACCGTTCACCTATAAAGATCTCAAAGTCAAATTCTAATCATAATATCCCAGGATTTGCAATTCAGGTGTTCGTTCAGCCTTCCTCGACGATTTTCATGTCCATCAACCGTGCGAGGTGGTGCACGTTTTCCATGTGGTCGCCATAGAACACCACTCGGTGCAGCAGCGTCATAGCGTCCTCGGTCTCAAGGACACTGCTCCAGTTGGCGGCCATTTTCGCCGAATCACGAACTTCGGTGACGATCTGGGTGCGGCAACCGTGGACCGACTTGGCCGGAACTTCGATTATCTTGCCCGTCGAGGCGAGTATCGTATCCAGGTTAATCAGCTTGGTGCGGGTGATGGTTTCACCAAGGCGGTATTGAACCTCGGGTACGCAGCCGCTGCCGCCGACCTCGGAATGGCCGCGAAGCAGGTACGGTGCTTCCTTGCCGTTGGGGCCATCCATCTTCAGTGGTGCCGTACAATGGGCGGTCCACAAAGCGTTGCGAGATGTATCGAAGGTAGCATTGCCCTGGAAACCGGGGCGATCTATTGCGTATTGAAACAGGAGCATAGTCAGCAACGAATCCATGTCCCCCTCGCACGCCGCGGGAATACCGCCGTCACGAAGGCGAGCAAATCCCAGGCAGGGAAATCCTTTTGACAACCATCCCATACAGGTACCCACGGCCAATCCCTGGGCCTTTTCCTGCTCCATGAGACGTTGCAGCGCCACACTGATGCGGGCGGCTTTCCTGATATCCTCTTTGTTCGGTTCGATGATTTCCTTCGCGTTCTTTGTCCAACTGTCGATCTCGGCTCGAACGGCGTTATCTTCAGCAGCGGAAATCATCTCGTCGAATGCCTTCTCTTCTATGGCAACGACATCGGCACCCAATCGCTTCTTGACCTGGTCCGGAGATTGGGCAGGCATCGTGCCTCGGGCCGGTGGGAACAGGAGGATCCGAGTCTGCTTCATCATAGGAATTACCCTCAGCAGGCGAAGGGCTCGTTCGAGTTCGTTGTAGTCACCACTGGCCATAAGGGTGACTCGATGTCCCCGACTGTGCCAACGGGGAGCATACATCCAATCGTGACCGCTGGCCGGCAGCGAGAAAACGACCATGGGATGCGACCCGTCAAGAATCGGTTTCACTACCCTTGTTAAGGCAAAGTTTCGCACGTTGATCGTAAGAACCGGTACTCCCGGCCCCGCCTTCTCTAACAGAGCCGCCGTTTGCTGGGCATCGCTCGACTGCCCTATTATTAATTCGACGTTTCCCAGCTCCTTTTCAGCCTTGGCCAGCCGAGTTTTCATGGCCTTTATTTGCCCGGCGTCGGCTCCCCAGTCACGGTCCGCCGGTGCGGGCGCGCCGGTGAAGATAACGCAGATTCGTGACTTTTCTCGGAGTTGGCCGGGCGGTGATTGCGAAGCCCATGTGTGCGTCCATGATGCGCCGGCGAGTATTAATCCACTAGCCACTCCAGTTCCCAGGAACTCCCGTCTCGTACAGTGTTCACACATAACAATAACCTCCAAATGATAAAATGAACAGTAAATCAATGACAATATACATAAGTGACTATAGCACCGGGCATATAATGATTCAAGTGAAAAACAGGGTTGTTGATGGAGAATTCAAAAGCTTTTTTACCACGAAGCTCTCGAAAGAACACGAAGTTTTAACAAAGAATTGATTATTTCATATTTCTTCGTGGCTCTTCGTGCCTTTCTTGGTGAATCCAAAATCTGCGTTTATCAGCGTTAATCAGCAGTTAATGAGAAACAAAGCCAATTTCCGGCCGGGGAGTTGTTTCGAGAGAAGAATCTGCTGTTTCAATTCCGGGGGTCTTTCCGATATATATTTGATGGCAGTTATTGATATGCAGACAAAACCGTGTCCATTTTGTGCCGAGACGATACAGGCCGCGGCTATCAAGTGCCGATTCTGCGGGGAATTCCTGAACTCCGAGAAGGCCAAAGCTCTGGTGGCCAATCCCGATGCGGATTCGGAGTCGTCCGAGGAAGAAGAAGATGAGATAGATGAGAACATCCTGTTTGCAGGCAGACCATCTCTATGGGGCATGGCGCCGGCGGTGGTTAAGGGAATCGTGGTTCTTTCTATCGCATGGCTTCTGATAAGACTGCCTCTCGAAGGTTATGCCAACAGTCTTCTGAATTTAAAGCTTACCGCGACTCAGGCTTTTGCGATAGGCCGATACAGAGTTATGGCCGGCGGGGCGATTGGCGCGATTATTATCCTTATACTTCTGCTCAAAGCGTTCAAGCTTAAGATGATCTATTATGAGGTCAACGCCGACCGAATCGAGTGGAGCAGGGGAATCCTCGACAGGCGGGTGGACAACGTGGATATGTTTCGCGTGGTTGACCTGAAAATGCGCAGGAGTCTGCTCGA
>CBDVBU010000489.1:0-2475 GCA_965372295.1 uncultured Phycisphaerae bacterium | reverse complement strand
GAATTTGTCGTGAACGACCTTGCCCGACTTGCCGCCCTCGCTCCAAAAATCGTGGCCGTTCACCTCGCCGTGCGTAAACCACAGGCTCTTGTGATGCACATGGTCTTGCGCTTCGTCCTTGTTTATATCTTTCATAGGCCAATGCCGAATGACCGGAACGCCGGTCGGCCCGATCACCGGGTAGAAGAAGGGACGCGGCACATCCTGATAGTTGTACTCTGTGAACAGCTTGCCGTTGATCTCGACTCGGAGCTTATCGCCTGCTTCGTCAATTTTGACGCCGCCCTTGGATCGAGAAGCCATAGAAGCTTTCGCCTTCTTAATCATTCCGAGCCAGGTCTCGTTCTGCTCGGCAAGGGCCTTGACGCGGTCATCGGGCTTGGTTCGCGCTTCGAGAAGAATCCAACCGTCGTAGTCCATCGCGACGAACAAGTTCATGAGTTCCTGGTAGGGATAGCTGCCGATATTCAGCTCGCGTACGTGAACGGTATCACCGAAGCGGTCCTTGAC
The DNA here is from genome assembly GCA_965372295.1 of uncultured Phycisphaerae bacterium. Taxonomy (GTDB): domain Bacteria; phylum Planctomycetota; class Phycisphaerae; order Sedimentisphaerales; family Anaerobacaceae; genus JAFGPJ01. The sequence continues at coordinate 1,965 of CBDVBU010000489.1, read as the reverse complement.
TAAGTTAAAATTATATTCGAGACCATCGCCATCGAGGTCCTGCGAATTGGAGTTCCAGCAGACGCCGACGTTTGGATGCCCGGCCACGTCCATAATCTTCTTTATGATCGGTAAAGGCGAGCATGCTCCATGGACTTCCAGTCGAATCTTCTGGCCGTACTCGGCGCCAAAGCGCCCTAATTCATTGAGCGACTTGCCGATTTGTTCGATCGTTTTGTCCCGCGAAACGTTCCTGGGCAGACTATTCGGTTTGACTTTAACACCCGATCCACCGCAATCGTGCGAGAGCTTGATATACTCCTTTGCCCCTTCGATGTCCCGGCGAAGCCTCGATGCATCGGTGTGATGAAAGGCGAAATTCGTTCCCGGACCTAAAAGCGTAACCGAACTGTCGGCAAAACGCTTCTTTACGTCCCGACGCTCTCGGGCGCTAAGTTTCGATTCGACGCCGTGAGCGTGTTCGGTGCGCAACTCGACGCCCAGCACACCAGCCTTCTCACAGTTGGCGATCAGTGTCGGCAGATCCCAATCCCGGCCCCAGAGATAGGTCACCAATCCGAACCGCATCCGTGTCAGCATCTCCATGGATCGTGCCGGCCTTGCCAACGGCCCAGTCGCCAATATACCGGCTCCGAAAACCAATGAACTCTTAAGAAAATCCCGGCGTGTAGTAATGATTGTATTCATCTTTTCCTCTTTTCTGTAATACTTGAGATTTGTATTTCATCCTCAATAAAAGCTAAAAAATGGATTCTCCTCGTTCAAAATCCGCTTGTCAAGTGATTTCTGCCATTTTCAGCAATTGTTCCGCAATTTTCCGGTCCGCATCCGGATTCGCGATTATTCCGCATCCCTCCGCCATCGCCTGTCTGATTTCCTGGTCTTTCATCAATTCTTTCAGCTCCTCCCACAGCCATTCAGACCTGTCTTTTTCATCGGGCAGATCATCAACAATAACGGCCGCTCCGACCTCAACCAGCTTGTCGGCATTCAGGTACTGATGTTTATCCTTATGGTACGGGTAAGGCATACAGATACTCGGAACCGCTGCCGCTGCGTACTCAGCCACGCTAACCGCCCCACTCCTGCCTATCACCAAATCCGCGGCGGCCAGCAAATCCGGCATATCATCGAAATAACTAACAACCTTATAGCTGATTTTGGAATCACTATATTGGCTATAGACTTTCTCGTAATTGTTCTGCCCCGCCAGATGGACTATCTGCCAGTCGTCCGCGAAGGCTTCCAGCTTGTCCAGCAGCGAACACACCGCCTTGTTAATATTCTCCGAGCCGCTCGATGCGCCGGTTATCAACAGAACCTTCTTATCCCGGTCAAGGCCTAACTGTTTTATCGCCCTGTCGGCTACAGGATTCTTAAAGCCGCTCCGTATCGGGCAGCCGAAAACGCTGACCTTTTTTTCCCGCTGAGCGAAATATTGCTCCGTCTCCGGGAACTGCACGAAAATCTCATCCGCCCAGCGGGCATTTATCTTGTTCGCCCGGCCCGGCACAATATCGACGTTCAAAAGAGCGATTGGAACTTTGTGTTTATGTGCAGCTAAGCAAACCGGTGCCGATACAAAGCCTCCGGCGCCTATGACTACGGTATTGAAATCCTTACGAACCGCTTTTTCCGCAATCCTGTAACTTCTCAGCAACGATTTACAAAAGTCGATTAATTTCTTAGGCCGAACGGAAAAACCGACGGCCGGCAGAGCGGTATATTCGAAACCGGCTTGCTCGAGAATATGCTGATCAATATTACGCTTGCTGCAGAAAAAATGTATTGTCGCCAACGGATCGATTTTGACTATCTGCTGCGCCACGGCGATAGCGGGATATATATGCCCCCCGGTCCCTCCGCCGGCAAAGAAAAAATTCTTGTCGACCATAATTTTGGCCTCCTTGCATAATCGAACGCCGAAAGTTTGCACGAAGCCGGCGTGAAATGCAAGCGTTTTTT
>CBDVBU010000488.1:0-2490 GCA_965372295.1 uncultured Phycisphaerae bacterium | reverse complement strand
GCTCCTTTTTAGTGAAGACCGGCGGGCCCTGGATTGGCCGTCCGCCGGCCGAATATACAGTCTTGGGCCATTTTTCCTCCATGATCCAGAGAATTTGGTCCACCCAGTGCACGCCCCAGTCGCCGAGCGTACCGTTACCATAATCGAGGAACTGCCGGAAGCCCTTCGGGTGGATTTTCCTGTTGTACGGACGCAGAGGCCCCGGCCCGCACCACATATCCCAGTCCAGACCCGCGGGAGGTTCCTCGTTTGGCGAAGGTTTTTCGGGGCCGCCTCCGTAGAGGACGAACGCTCGGACCATACCGATTTTACCCGCCCCGCCTTCTCTGAGGAATTTCATGCCGGAGACGTTGTGGGGCGATATCCGCCGATGAGTACCGACCTGGACGACCCGATTCGCAGCGCGGGCGGCGTTAACCATCGCCCTGCCCTCCATAATCGTATGGCCGATGGGCTTTTCCACGTAAACGTGGGCGCCAGCGCTAACGGCTGCAATGGTAATCAACGGATGCCAGTGGTCTGGCGTGGCCACGATGGCAATATCGGGCTTCTCCTTCTCAAGCAGCTCGCGATAGTCCTTGTACTTTTTGGGTTTATCGCCGGTAAGCTTTTCCACTTTCGCGGCCGCGGGATCCAACTGCTGCTGATCAACGTCGCACATGGCGACGATTTTGCACCGGCTGGATTTAATCGCTTCTCCGGTGATATTCATGCCCCACCAGCCGCTGCCGATAAGAGCCGTGCGATAAGTTTTGCCGCTGCCGGCCCGAAGTATTGTCGGTGCCGCAATAGCCAATCCTGAAGCTACCGAGCTTTTGAGAAAAGTGCGACGATCAATAGCCATGATATGTTTCCTTTCCTGTGTCGTGGGCGTCTCGCCCTCGAATCGCGGGCTGGAAGCCCGCGACACTGCTTAAATAGCCGATTCATAGTACGGGCGGTTCGCGAACCGCCCGTACATAACTGCTGCCTCTTGGCGTTTAATCTAACAATCCGTACCCACAAGTCAACGAAAAATCTGCTTCATCCGGCCAGTCTTGAGGTGGATGAGACTCCGGAATTGGCTTTGTTTTTTAAAATCGCAATCTTTAAATATGCTATAAGAGCTTTCAAAATGCTCGAAAACCGACCCGACTCCAACTCTTCAACAACTTGCTGCTTGAAACTCATACTGTAACGAACAAAGATTCTCTGATCCATTCTACACTCCTGCAATAAGTTATCATATCATTTATCTGACAACCTATCTCAGGACAAGACAGATTTCACAATACGGTTCTTTGTCAATTAAGCCTCGATTGCAAACGTTGGCTTTCGGCTCCTCCATTTACCGCGGGTGAAATCGGGCACCTTCACAGGCGCACTGCCTAAAGAAATGGACTGCTCCGACAGCGGGCCGATCACACTCATGGCGACCGAATCATAGACATCGATGGGAGGCTGCGTCTTGTTACGAACCGCCTTGACAAATTGCTCAAGCTCGATATAGTCCGTACCGCCGTGGCCTCCCCGGGTGCCTTTCTTCCACCAGGAGTGTTCGTACTTTTCCTGATAAGGGCCGAAAGGCTCCCACTGATGGTATTTGGGGCTCTCGCCGAGAATGTAAACGGCTTCTCTTTGCTCGTTGTACAAGCCGCGTGTGCCCTGGATCAGCCACCGGTTGTCATAGGGACGGGGCAGTTGCATGTCATAATTGCTGACGATGGACTTGCCCATCTTTGTTCGTATAACGCTGGTGACGATATCCCCCTGGGCGTATTCTCGCTTGGCTCCCGGATGATCTTTGCCGAATTTGCGCTCGAACATGTCGTTTATGCCGAAGCAGTTCGTAGCGGTGGAAGTGATATAGTCGAAAGCGTCGCCACAGTTGATATCCATCCAACTGAGCACCGGACCTAATTGATGCGTGGGATACTGGTCGCGATTGTGCTCAAGCAGATATTTTGCAGGCCAGCGGTTCTCTCCGGTTGTGCCGTTGAAGAACCAGTGGTCGATACAATCGTGCGAATGGGCGCAGTGGCAATGCACAATATCGCCGAACAGCCCCTGGCGGATCATGTTCAGGACCGCCAGATTGTCCCGGCGAAAACTCCAGTTCTCCAACATCATACACGGCACCTTCGTTTGCTCGTATGCCTTGACCAGGTCCCAGCATTCTTCGAGTGTATAACCGGCAGGCACTTCGGTAGCTGCGTATTTGCCCGCCTTCATGGCGTAAACTGCCATGGGGGCATGCCACTGCCAATACGTTGCGATAATTACGGCATCGAGGTCGTCTCGATCCATCAGTTCCTTGAACGTGTATTCGTCTTTTGCGTATCCCTCGGGTTTTGCTCCGCCCGCTCTTACGACTGCGTTCTGTGCCGAAGCTACTTTCTGGCGGCGCAGATCGCACACGGCACGAATCTCAACTTCCTTCATCAGTAACAAATTGCGCATCAGGCTGTTTCCGCGTCCGCCCATTCCGACTATGCCGATACGGACTGTTTT
>CBDVBU010000487.1:0-2497 GCA_965372295.1 uncultured Phycisphaerae bacterium | reverse complement strand
AGCGCTGAAGAAGTTCATGGCAGAGCAGGATGTTCGATCCGGCCGGAAGCAGCAAAAAAAGAAAGCAAGTAAAACCGGCAGCCGAAAACAACGTTCCGGCTAAACCATCAGTAGGAAAATTTCTTATGATAAAACAATGCTTTCCGGCAATAATCGGTAAGCGGTCCCTACAAAGTTTTCTGGCAGCCATGGCCATCCTATCGGCATCGGTCTCGCAGGGACAGGAATGGACGCGTTTCCGCGGACCGAACGGCCAGGGCATCAGCAACGCCAAGACGATTCCCGTCAAATGGACGGAAAAAGACTATAATTGGAAGGTCGAGCTGCCGGGTGGTGGGCATTCCTCGCCCGTGCTCTGGGGAGACAAGCTGTTCGTAACCGTCGGCGACCGACAAGCCGGACACAGCGTGCTTCTGGCTCTGAGTGTCTCCGACGGCGGGGTCTTGTGGCAAAAGGAATACGCGATAAGCAAATACCGCCCAAACAAACTAAACAGCTTTGCAACGGCAACACCGGCAGTTGACGCCGGCCACGTATATGTGCTCTGGACAAGCCCCGAAGAAACGATCCTCACAGCACTTAATCACGCAGGGACTGAAGTCTGGAAACGTATCTTCGAAGGTGTGCGTTGCCAGCACGGCGCGGGCAGCTCGCCGATCGTCCGCGATGACATGGTCATCTTTACACACGAGCACGAGAACAAAAGCAGTAAAGACGCCAGGAGCATCTGGGTCGCAGTGGACCGCAAAACGGGCGGGACACGCTGGACATTGGACCGGCAAACCGGCCCCAAGACTTCGTACTCGACGCCCTGCGTTTATACACCAACAACCGGAAAACCGCAGTTGATCTTCAACAGCAACGCCCACGGCATGACCGCCGTCGATCCCGCTACGGGCGAGGTTATATGGGAAGTTGCATCGGCCTTCCCAGCTCGCGTCGTCAGTTCGCCCGTCATCGCGGATGGATTGCTGATAGGCACCTGCGGCGACGGCGGCAGCGGCAAGCGACTGACTGCCATTCGGCCCGGCTCAAGCGACGGATCGGTCCGGCCCAAAGAAGCGTACAAAATCGACAGCGGATACAGGCCGTATGTCCCAACATCCATAGCAAAGGAAGGCCTGCTGTTTACGTTTCATGATCGCGGGTATGTTTCCTGCCGGCGCAGCGCTACAGGCCGGCAGCTTTGGGAAGAAAAGCCCGCCGGCAGATTCTTTAGCTCGCCGGTTTGGGTGGACGGCAAACTTTACTGTATCACAATGGATGGAGAAGCCGTCGTCATCAGGGCTGCCGAGACCTACGAACTGCTGGCTATCAATCCCCTGGGAGAGACGAGCCACGCCACACCGGCTATCGCCGGCGGGAGAATGTACTTGCGGACCTACTCTCACCTGTTCAGCATCGGAGGCAACAAGTAAACATCGCCGAGAGGGCCGCCCGAAGTACGGGCGGTTCGCGAACCGCCCCTACGGGAGCTTGTGGTCTGACGGCTTCAAGCCGGTTTTGTGTTTGCCCATACCGATTTTATTTGGATCATATTGGCCGACAAAATCTACCTTGCTTTTGGCTGGAATCTTGTCTTCCATTTCCATACCCCAGTAGCATGCGTTGACAAGGAGCCGGCGGAAACCTTCGCTGTTGAGGTCAAACGAATGCCCCATCGTCGTGGTGAACACACGTGAGGTCTTGCCTTTTTCGCCCTTGTATGTCTTGGTCCAGGCCACTGGGATCAGTTTCTTATCCGGATTCGGTTTGTCTTTCGGATCCATCCCGGCAAGCACCTGCCCCATGACCAGTGGCTTGCTGTCACCGGTCAGCGTTGTGATGCCGTAAACATCGGACTCACCCCAGATATCGTCAATGCCTTTGACGATGGGATGGTTTTCCATGCCTTTGGCAATTAGGCCGCGTGTGCTTTCCCGCTGGTGATGTCCGTAGTGGTTGATCCATGTCTCGCCGAAGACCTGGCGTCCGTACCCGCCGTCGAATTTTTTGTTGTTAAAGCTATACCTGGCGTATGGGCTGTCCTTGTGTTTTTTGTAGTTGAACGCATGTGTCGAAGTTCTCAGTCCGACGATCGGTTTGCCTGAATTGGTGTAGTCGATAATACGCTTCATCTGCTCGTCGGGCAGTTCGCGAAAACGCAGGAACATAACCATCAGGTCCGCTGTTTCCAGATATTCCAGGCCGGGGATATTATCCAATGTCTTAGGATTGATTTCGCCGGTTTCTTTATTAATGGCGAAAAGCACGGTGCACTTGAAGCCGTGGTGCACCGCCAGTATCTTAGCAAGCTGCGGCATGGAATCCTCCGAGCGGTATTCCTCATCGCCAACGAGAAAAACAATATGCTTTCCATTGCCCGGACCTTCTTTGCCTTCGAGGACTACCCACGGCTCAGCCTTGACTCGTTCGCCTAACAGGCATATCAGCGATGCGATAATCAATACCCAAAATTTAATCGAACGTTTCATCTTGCTCATCTCCTTTCATCTTT
>CBDVBU010000486.1:0-2503 GCA_965372295.1 uncultured Phycisphaerae bacterium | reverse complement strand
GCCGAATATCTCAAGGAGCAGAACGGCCAGCGCCAGCAATGCGAGCGCAAGATTTTCAAGCAGGCCTGTGAAATGATCGTTGAGCGGGATATGAACCACCCCGACCGCAAGAGCATCGTCCTGGCAAGCGAAAACTGGCACACCGGCGTAATCGGCATTGTCGCATCGAGAATCGTGGATAAGTTCTATCGTCCGACTATTATGATTAACGCCGCCGATGCCGAGGACGGCATCGCCCAGGGTTCCGGCCGTTCGATCCCCGGCTTCTGTTTGCTTAGCGCCATTCGAGCCTGCTCACAACATTTAAACAGCTTCGGGGGACACAAAATGGCCGCCGGCATCAGAATCGAAACCGAGAAGATCGACCGGTTCGCAGCCGAATTCGAAGTATATGCAAAACAAAACCTGAACGAAAACGATGTAGCAGCAAAACTTCACATCGACGCGGCGGTTCCGTTGGAGACGTTTCGAAAAGAGACGGTTAGCGAGCTGCAGTTACTCGGCCCGTTCGGCCAAGGCAATCCACAACCTACGTTCGCCACAAAAGGAGTGCGTCTGGCATCGCCGCCCAGAAGAGTCGGCGCAGGCCGCGATCATCTGCAGCTTGCAATCACCGACAACACCGCGGCGATACGATGTATCGGATTTAGATTCGGAAAGCTGGAGAAAAAGCTGCTGGAAACCGAGTTTTTCAACGTCGCCTACCAGCCGCAAATCAATACCTACAACGGAAACAGCAACGTCCAATTCGTTCTGACCGACATCCGGTTCGAATAAACGTATCATCCGGACTTTATCTTTTTTCGACCGTTACCTTGTCAATCTTAAACTGCCCCACGGTTGAGGCCAGATTGATCATGTCCCCCGGCTCGCCGTTGCCGGCAGCCAAAGCAATATGGCCGGCGTCATAGCCGCCCCGCCCGCCACCTCTGAAAGACGCGTCAAGCCCAACCCACTTGTCGCCTATATAAACCTGGTTCCAGGCATGTCCACCAAAGCCTCGATTGCCGAGAAAGTCATCCACGTACGCCACCCCGGCAACAACCTGGGCCGGTATCCCGACGGCCCGGCACATCGCAGCCGTAAGGACCGCAAATTCCGAGCAATCCCCCTGCCTGCTGGCTGCAACCTCCGCCGCCGATGCGTAACCAACCGACAGGCTCCTGTTCTCAATATACTCGCCCACAAACGCTTCTATCTTCCGGGCCGCCTCGGCCGCATCTTTGGTGCCGCCAACTGCGCGGCGGGCAAGGTCGATAACCTGTTTGTTGTCACTCTGTAGAAATCTCGTAGGTTCCATGGCCTCCAGAATCGCCGCATCTGTTCCCTTGTAAGGATACTTCACTCCCGCCGGAGCGGCAAGAGGCTCGACCTTCAGGATTATTTTGCCGTTATCGAGCCGTTGTGCTTTCTGATTATCATTGGATGGTATCGTGAAATCTGATGCTCCCTTTACCGGACTCAAATGATACGTTATGGACTTTGCCGAGGCGAGATTATTCAACGGCTCAGGACTCGCCAGGAACATCTTATCGATCAATTCCAGCACATCGTTCTGGCCCAGCGCGAATTCCCTGGCGCAGGCAACCATCTCAACCTGCATCCCCGCTATTGGCATAATGCTCTTTTGCATCCGAAGATCCCTGTCAACGTAACCGGTGCTGACAATTTCACCGGCCCCCGGCATAATGAGAGTCGTCTTGACTTCTCTGAGAGTAACCATGCGCCCGAGCAAATCGACATTTTGCTCCGGGCCGATGCTTATTTTAGTATCAACCGCCTGCATTATTCCGGGACTGTATATCTTAACCGAATATTGCGTGCCCTCTTTCAGAGCCTTTTTCAGCGTCAGCAGACGCAAACCCTCGGCCATTACCGCACCTTGTGGCCATTGAAGCGTGCTCTTCTGCTCAGATCCCATCGAAGTTGTGGTCAAAGTCACCTTTCCCTGTTTATCCACCTGCCCCGTCATTTTCATTACCATAGCACCCAACTTCTGTGTCGATTCAAAACCAAGCGGCTCACCTTTTGCCGTCTCAATACTGGTCTCCTTCATTTCAATCGTCATCGAAATACCACCTCGACTTATAGTTAAACTGACTTGCTCGGAAGTTGTCACCTTTCCGTCAGAAACGACTCGGCTCTGGATAGCATGGCCAACTTTCTTACCTTCCATGAACACGGCGAGATATTCCGTTTTATCCTCAACGGCCTTCGATCCGGCCAAACCCGTGGAAGTCAGGCAGGCAATTACAGCAAAAATGCAGCAAACGCTTAGAGCACATTTAATTTTCATCGTCCAATTCCTTTCTGAGTTATAGTTATCAACGGTCATTATAGGCCAAAATCATAATCTTTCACCATCATATTTTCGAGCGGCAGTAAATTCATTCTGCCCGACTCTTTGTTTTCGCCGGAGTTTAGACGCACCGGTTGCATTATCCGGCCTTTTAGCCTAAGATATCCCGTATCCGATAGATCGATAAGCTATGGTTACTTAATG
>CBDVBU010000485.1:0-2523 GCA_965372295.1 uncultured Phycisphaerae bacterium | reverse complement strand
AGGTTGTCGTACTTTCTATCGCTTATTTTCCGGTTGATTTCATTGCCGCGTTCGTCTTTGTGTGTGATAACGAAGAAACCCTTCTTATCAAAGTATGTCTTGTTTATTGCCTCTATAGAATCATACGGGATTTTTTCTTTAGCGCTGAAAACAAGCTCATTTTCATCGGCGATGAGTTTCCTGCTCTTTACGACAAACAGATACACGCCGAAGAACGCTCCGGCGGCAAAGAAAAATGGCGGCGCCTTTTGATTAAAGATTAGCGTGCTGTTAGGGGTGCCATTGTCATCGGTGTTCTTCTCTATGAATTTTTTATTGAGATAGCCATCATAAGCGAACCAGGCTGCGACAGCAATGCAAAGAAAAATATAGATTTGCAGATTGGTCTTTGTGAATTTGCTTATTGGCGCCTCGATAGCCATTTGAAGGTCCTTCGTTAAATCTACGTTAACCTTTTTTGTGCGATTGTTTCGGTTAAAGGCTGGACGAAGTTCGGGACTATTTTTTCATCCATGAATTCCTGGGCTAATCGGCATTGGTTATCAAAAGATTCTAATGGATCGAATATCCCGGCGGCTGGCGGGTATTGGCGGATCGTCAAAGACAAACATATCGCCGCTTCATCTTCACCCTGGGCTTTTTTCTCGGGTTCGAAGACGCTTGTTTTGGATTCGATGCTGATCCGTGCCTGGGTATGGTCATCGTCGGACAATGCTACAACCATCGCAGGCGAAAAGCCGATAGGTCTAACATCAGGCAAATCCAGAATGCTGTTAAAGGCACTCTGTCCTAATAACGCTTCGGCAATAACTTCATCGTGACTGCCGGCATAATCGAAATCCATAGCAAAAGTTACATCAAGCGAATCGATATCGAGATGATTGACACTGAGCATATACGGGATCAACTCGAGCACCAGTTTGTCCTGAGAATAAGCCATTTCGAAGTCCGGGGGATTGGCGAATCCGGAGGCGATGCGATCCATTTCGAGAGTGATCCACCGGTATTGGCCCAGGTTGCGGTCTTCTTCCAAACAATATTCGTTATTGCCCCGGCGATAAAAACTGCCCATAGACGGAAATTGTTTCTGCACCCGCTCGAAAAAGGCCAGAATGGTATCACGCTCGGTCGGCAGATCTAACTCGGTATTTATATACATATCGAGATAGAAGTCATCGCAAAATGAACTATATGTATTCAACGTCATAGTAAAACAACCCTCCAAAGCAGCCTTGGGGCATACATGCCAAAAGTTCCACTAAAAAGGTTAAAATTTCTTAAGCCGTAAAACCGGCCAGGCAACAATTATACTTTCAAATACTCGTTTTGCCAGATAATTTTATTAAACCTTATAACTCTCGGGCAACTTAATTTCAATAGCTATCGCCCCAACCGTTGTAAGGATTGCAAAAATGAACATTCGCCAGATACAACTTGCCACAATCCCGCTGTCGTGGCTCAATAAAACTGAAATTCCGGCATAAAGTGCTCCGGCCAGCACGCCGCAGACAGCCGCTGTGACGATCCGTTTGCCTAATGCTGCCCCGCCGCAGCCCAAAGTTACCGCCGCACCGCAAATCAATGGCGCCAAAATCACCAGCCACCAGATATCCCGCAGGCCGGGCAGTTCGCCGATGTTCCGAAGATAAATAAAATCTGCCAGCCCCAATATTCCCGCCGTGGCAACTGCACATAAACCCGCGTGCCAATATCGTGGCTTCTTTAATGCTCGCGCTTCGGCCCGCTTGCGCATTCGACGCCGGATCGTCAATGGCCAGTTATAGAACAGGCAAAAAGCCCAATGCTCCAGCAACGCCCCGCCCTCGCCGAATACCGGTACGACATGCACGCCCTCGGTAGCCCAATGCCCGGCCATGAATCTTGATAGTACGGGATAATGATACGTCATCTGAATAGGAAAAGCCAGATAGCCAACGTACTTAAAAAATCCCAGAAACACCGCGATGTTGTAATCCTTGAAATTGCGCTCCTTGATGACCAGGTACAGCACGTAAAGCCCGCGGGTCAGCGAGCCCGGCGAAATCGGCACGACCTGGAACAAGCCTATGATGCCCAGTCCGATCGCCCACGCGCCCGGCTCGTCCCGGTGCGTAAGATAATAGATCGCCGCGATTGCCACAGAGACTATCTGCGTTACCGGTAAAGTGCAAACGTGAACGGCCAGGCTCTTGAGATACTTTTGTATGAACGGCTCGTTGATTTGCGAAAGAATCACCTGGGCATCCTCATCGCTGAGCATGTGCTTTTTCTGTCCCTCGGTCATCATATCCCGCAGCCACTGCTCGCGCAGCTCGGCGTTGAAATAGAGTCGAACCGGTCGAACGAAGTAGTAGGCCAGACGCTGTTTTGCATACTGCCGATCCGTTAGAATTCTATGCAGTCCGCTCGGCAGAACCGACAGCGGCAGATGGCAGAAAAACCGCCATACTCTCGCCGCCACCTTCGGTGCTTTCTCGGCGTCGACTCGCCCGGCCCTGTGCCAGACGATGACCTTCTCGGCGA
>CBDVBU010000484.1:0-2526 GCA_965372295.1 uncultured Phycisphaerae bacterium | reverse complement strand
AAAAAACGCCTCCAGCCTTTATCTATCTTAACAATTCTCGGAGAAAAGTCAACTCAAATCCTGTTGGCAGTGGATTCCGGGTGGTCGATCTTTGGAAAAGACGTTCAAAACGATCGTCAATTCGCAGGCAGGTTCTCTATGTTTTTTTTGACTTGCTCTGCGCAGAAGTTTTTAGGATACAAACCGATAAAACTCGTTAGAGTTGATCTTGCTTCTTCCAGGTATTTTTTCTTCTGCTCTGCGTTCGATTCATCTTGCTGTCGCCACAGACTAATCTTCAAAAGGCCGAGTTCATACAGTGCCAAGATCCCCCCGTCGGTCTGGCCGTATTCTTTGTGTATCTCGCTGATTTTTTCGGCCCGAAGCTGCTCGTCGGCGACAAGCTTTGCCTGGGCCAGCAGGATATTGTCACGAAGCCGGTCTCCATCTTCTGTTTGTTCGAGAAGTCCGTCAAGTTGCTGGGCGTAATCGGAGGCATGAGGATTCAGCATGACAAATTTCGCCAGCCGCTCGATGGAACCCGGTTCTTTGGTTCGATTTTGCGAGCTTACGAGGTCCTGCAATTGGCTGAGTCTTCTTTGCAACTCATTCAATTTTGGAACCGTCATTACCGAATTGGCCGGCGAACGAAACAGGCCGAAAAGTTTGCCGGAGGGTTTTTGTTCCTCTTCGAGGCGTTTCGATTTTTCGGAAGCCAGCATTGTCTGGGCCTCGGCGAGAAGTCTCTCGGCCTCCTTGAACATTTGTTGGCCGGCCCGATGCTTTGCAATACGCCATCGTGCTTCGAGTGCTTCCGGGCTGTCCCCGAAATCCCGGTACAGTTCCCACCATGTCTGCCGTGTCTTTTCATGCGGATAATCACTGTAGAAATGCAGCACTTCTTTCCGGCTCCGGCCAAGCAAATTCGTGTCCGGGCTGTATTCGTTCAGCAGGGCCTTGTAGTACAGTGCTATCGGCATCCGGCGACTATTGGGACGTTGGCTGATAAACAAATCGTACTGTTCGAGCAACCATTCTTTCTTCTCTCGGTACTTTAACTCTTCCGGCACTATGAACCAGCCCGGCCAGAAGTCGTAGCGTAACTGTTCCTGTATTTCCCTTTTGAGTTCCGCCCGCCGTGCTATTTGATCGGCGGGATAAAAGGATTCTTCCAGGTATTTCTTTGTGGCGGGATCTCTTGTCGTTACGTCCAGCGCTTCGGTGATACTATGATCGTGAAATACGCTGGCCTGCTCCGGATTGTTCTTAGCCACGTAAAGTTGGTAGTCCAGCTCGTCGAAACCGATCGCGACTTCGAATACGACAACAGCGATGACGAGTGTCAGTGAAGTGAAAATCCAGGTCAGGCCGGGCCGATAGCGGGTAAAGTGACCTATGCCGAGAACGAATCCCGCGATTACCAGCGCATCGAGCCAGGCGCAAGTCCAGGGTGCAAAGGAAAATCCCCATTCAATAGGTTCGACTCCCTGAGCGCCGCCGAAGTACCCCCAGTAAAAAAGCTGTGGCGCTGTGCATAGCGCGATTGCAATGAAGCGCGAGCGAAAACGAAGCGGTCTGCACGCCGCGGCGATACAACTGACAAACAGACAAATTGCAAAACCGGGCAGGTTGGCCAAAGAAAATACTTCCAATATGAAAATGAGGCTGTAGCGGAAACTCATCAACTGCGATATCAATACGGGCACTACGGCCAGGATGCCCATAAGCAGCCCCAGAACAAGAATCTGCCAGGGGTACTCGAATATGCTTACGCCGGTTGTGATAGACCGATCCAAGCGCCAGAATTCCGTTGTTGTTACGGTTTGAACGTCGAACGACCAGAATGAGCCGGCGACTATCTTCGACCAGAAAAGGCAGCTTATGCCAAAAGCGCCTACGGCGAGAAGCCAGCATATCTGAACGTTCTTATGACTGTAGTGCAGGGTCGGACCGACAGCCATAAAAGACTTCGAGACTGATATTGGCGCCTTCTCTGTCTGGTTATTATCCATAAGCCTACATATTGACTATTGATTATTTTCTATTGAATTTGTGTGCCGATTTTCTTTTCAATAGTCAATAGTAAATAGAAAATAGTCAATCCTACGTCCCTTCACCGCTGCTGGCAAGATAAGCAACCTGTTCGGCAGTAAGTTTGTCGAGGCCGATCGACATTGATTTCAGCTTGAGAGTGCTTACCTGTCGCTCTATCTCCGACGGTACATCGTGGACGGCAATAGAAAGCTTGCCTTGTTTCTTTATCACGTATTCGACCTGCAGCGCCTGTGTTGCAAAGCTCATGTCCATCACGCTGGCGGGATGTCCCTCGGCGGCCGCGAGGTTTATCAGTCGCCCTTCGCCGAGAAGGTAAATTCGCTTGTTATTCTTGAGGGTATATTCGTCAACGTGGTTGCGCACTTTGTAGGTCACTTTTTTGCTCAGTTTTTTCAGGGCCGGTATGTCTATTTCGACATCGAAATGCCCGCTGTTTGCGACTGTCGCTCTGTCTTTCATCGCACGGAAGTGCTCTGCCCGCAGGACGTGCTT
>CBDVBU010000483.1:0-2530 GCA_965372295.1 uncultured Phycisphaerae bacterium | reverse complement strand
TCTGTCATCGAGTATACTTCGACGCCGGAGCGGATATCACCCTCTCCGCTGACCTCGCCCCCGGTTTCACCGGCTTTGGCCGCTGCGTCTGCGTGAGCGCCAACATCCCAGCCGCTCTCTATAAACTTATCGAGCGCGGTCTTATCCTTGAAGATCATCACGACTCGATAATCCTTGACGCCCAATCCAAGGCCGATGCCGCCTAACGCCATCTTCATATAAGTACGTTTACCGGTTGCATTATCAACAACCGAGCCGTAACCGCTTCCGGCACTGGCGAAGATCAGATTGACATTGGCATTGCTGAAGGTCCCGTAGCCGGCAGCCTTCTCGATCTTCTCTTTGGTCCCGGGCGATTCCTTGTACAATCTTTCAAGGGTTTCCTTCTCCATGTCCATTACAACCTGCCGTTTCTCAACGACTGTCAGATTGCCTCTGGGCCCACAGCCTGCTATTAATACAAGGATTGCCAAACTAAGAATGGTTTTCGGTAATGCGTTCTGCATAATCATCTCCTTATTCCAAAAAAACTCCATACAAACCGGACTACAATCGCCGGAAATCTAACGTATTATGCCTTTCGGCTCTCAAAATGTCAATTGGGATTTGCCTCAAAAGGCAAAAGCCGTATTAGCCGCCCTCAGTGGTTTTGTAGATGTGAACATCTTGTTGGGGGAAGGGTATCGATACGCCTTCGGTATCGAATCGCTCTTTGACGGTGCGGGTCACATCCCAATAAACTGTCCAGTAATCCCCGGTCTTAACCCAGGGACGACAAACAAAATTGACCGAGGAATCGGCTAATTCATGCAGTCTTATGATCGGCTCAGGCTCCTTAAGGACCAGCTCATGCTTTGAGACAATGTCTTCGAGTATCTTTGCGGCTTTTGAAGTGTCATCGGTGTAGCTGATTCCAAAGACCATATCTACACGCCGTGTATCACTGCCCGTGACATTCGTAATGACTCCTCCCCAGATTTCCCCGTTCGGAATAACCACGATCTGATTGTCGAAAGTTTTAATCGTAGTTGAAACCAGATTCATGGAATCAACGATTCCTTTCACTCCTGCCGCTTTAATAATCTGTCCCACATCATATGGGCGATAAATCAATATCATCAGACCGGAGGCAAAATTGCTGAGCGTCCCCTGCAGGGCGAAGCCAATGATAAATCCCGCCACACCGAGACCGGCGATAAGTGGCCCGATATCAATTTCCAGCATGGACAGCGCTACAATTATACCGATCAGCATTACAATCCTGCGAACCGCATTGACAAAGAAATTTTTCATCAGGTCGGAAAACCTCTTCGATGCTGAGACCGTTTTCCATGTTATTTTGCCCAGGAAGTACGCCAGGCCGTAGAACGCCAACAGGGTCAAGAGGAAAAATACAATATTCCTAAGCCAGCGTAAACCCCCTCCGCTGGACTTGAGCCAGCCCCAGATCATCATCCGAAAAGCACTGACATCCGTAATGGCTTGAATATCCACGCTCAATCCGGAGACTGCTGCGACGTATTTCTCGTATTCTTCGATCTCGCCTCCTTTGTCCTTCAGGGCCGACAAGACAACATTAAAACGGTCGATCAGCGCCGTCTGTTCTTCTCGGAGCTTATTAATGTTCACCAGCAGGTACTCTTTGACTTTGGATTGTAATTCAACCTCCGCCTCACCGATTTTCTTGACCTTCTCGGTCAATTCCATATCGGCCTGGGCTATTTCCTCGACCGTATCTTTGATCTTTTCCTGGGCCTCGATGACCTCTTCTGTTTTTTTCTGTAAATCCTCCTCCAGACTGCTGAGTTCTTCTTCTGGTTTGCTCTCTAATTCAGCTTGAGTTTTAGTAGTTATGTCTTCAATTTCCGATTCCGTTTGATCGATGGCCTCGACTTTTTCCCGTATCTCTTTTTTAGCATCGGCCGCGACCTCGATTTCCTGCTGCAAGTCTTTCGCACTTTCTGCGGATGTACCGGTAGCTTTCTTTACTTGCTTTTCTGTTTCTTCGATCTGTTCGATTTTCTTCCCTGTTTCCGCTTCCTTTTGGTCGATCTCCCTGGATTTTTGCCGCATCTGAATTTCTGCGGTACTAATCTGGCTAACCTTGCTCTTCAACAGTTGCAGCCATGCTTCGGCTTCTACGATTAACTCGCTCTTTGTCAAAGGTCTAAGGAGCAGTTCCAGATCTCCAACAGGGACCTGGGGGTCTGATATTGTGGTGGCGGCATACTTTTGTTCCGGTTCCTGGCCAAAGGTGCCGGATGTGAAAAAAGAAACGACCAAAAGCATACAAACAATAGAGAAATGTTTTTCCCGCGTTAGCATAATTTACTCACCAACCTTTCTATGAAAAACCAAAGTCACAATAGAAAAATCCCTATTTGAGATATCCCATTCATCACTACTCAGCGACACCGCTGAAGATTACGTCCGAGCAGGTTACCAAACTTTTCTTGACAACGCAAACATTCTTCTACTGGAATGATCACAATTACACAATTCCTGTTGTCATCCGATTACGATATAGAAT
>CBDVBU010000482.1:0-2531 GCA_965372295.1 uncultured Phycisphaerae bacterium | reverse complement strand
TCGCTATCTCGACCTGCTCGTAAGTGACGACGGGATTCATTACAAGCCGCACGTGCCCAGGCTGCTCGAACAGGGATATCCGACAGAAGTGACGCTGCGTTTCGATTCCGAAGGGACGTGTTATGCGCTTGTGCGCCGCGACCGGCGGGGAGACGATCCGAGCAGTGCCCTTCTGGGAATAAGCCGGCCCAGCTACAAACAGTGGCAATGGAAGGACCTCGGGTCGGATTTCAACGGGTTCGGCGGCCCCAACTTCGTCCAAATCCCCGGCGGTTTCTGGCTCGCCGCGGGGCGAATGCACGACGGCGGTGCCCATACGGCCATAACTTACCTTGATGTGGAAAACGGCGCCATGACCAGGCTGCTCAAGCTGCCCAGCGGTGGCGATACCAGCTATCCCGGCATGGTTTGGCACAACGGCATGCTTTACGTCAGCTACTACTCCAGCCATGAAGGCAAAACCAGCATCTACCTGGCTAAGCTGAAAGTCTGCCCAAAAAACAGTGGTGAGAAATAATGCCCAGCCGGGTATAATTCTAATGCTGATGAAGTCTTGGGTTGGAATACCGAACTTAAAAGGTGAAAGGGGATTGAGATGAATACGAAATTTCGTGGTTTGATGGCATTTTTTATTCTCGCTGCGGTGATGAGTTGGAGCGTTACTGAGGCAAGTGTTGTGGCCGATGGGGCAAAGGTGGAAAAACTTGCCGACGGCTTTAAGTTTACCGAAGGGCCGGCGGCGGACGCCCGGGGCAATGTCTTCTTCACGGATATTCCCAACAATCGGATTCACAAATGGTCGCTCGAAAGCAAACTTTCGACGTTTCGCGAAAATTCAGGCGGAGCCAACGGCCTTTACTTCGATAGAGACGGTAATCTTCTGGCCTGCGAAGGCGGCAGGCGCCGGCTGGTGTCTATCGACCAAAAAGGCAATGTAACGGTCTTGGCGGACAAGTATCAGGGCAAAAAATTCAACAGCCTCAACGATTTGTGGATCGATCCGAAAGGCGGCATTTACTTCACCGATCCTCGCTACGGAAACAGAGACGGCATGGAGCAAGGCGGCGAACATGTCTATTATCTCTCTGCCGACCGCAAAAAACTCATCCGTGTCATCGACGATATGGTCCGGCCGAACGGCGTCATCGGCACACCGGACGGCGAAACGCTTTATGTCACAGACCACGGCGGCCGTAAAACCTTTGCTTACAAGATTAACCAGGACGGCAAGCTATCGGAAAAAAAGCTTATTGCTCCTGAAGGTTCCGACGGCATGACAATCGACAACGAGGGCAACATCTATCTGACGACGGCCGGAGTTGCGGTTTACGACAAACAGGGCAATAAAATCGAGATGATTGATGTCCCCGAACGCCCCGCTAATGTCTGCTTCGGCGGCATGGACAACCAGACGCTCTTTATCACGGCACGAACCTCGCTGTACTCGGTCAAGATGCGAGTCAAAGGTATCGGGCGGCTGCAGGCCGGGCCGGAGTCGAAATTCGAGCAGGACATTATCAAGACGAGCGCCGGCGATCTGAAAATCACCTTCATCGGGCATGGAACACTGATGTTCACCTTCGGCGGCAACATAATCCATGTGGACCCTGTCAGCAGAGAGGCCGATTATACCGATATGCCCAAAGCCGACCTTATCCTTATCACACACGAGCACGGCGACCACCTCGATACCAAAGCTATAGAAATTCTCCGAAAGAATGGAACTCAACTTGTATTGACCAAAGCCTGCGCCGAAAGGGTTGCCGGACTTATAATGCTCAACGGCGATACAAAGACCGTTCAGGACTTTAGAATCGAGGCGGTGCCAGCGTATAATATTGTCCACATGCGGTCTGCCGGAAATCCCTTTCATCCCAAAGGCCGGGGCAACGGCTATATAATCACATTCGGCGATAAACGAGTCTATGTTGCTGGTGATACGGAGAACACGCCGGAAATGAAGCAGCTCAAGAATATCGACGTCGCCTTCCTGCCGATGAATCTACCCTATACGATGACGCCGGAGATGGTTGCAGATGCGGCAAAGGCATTTAAGCCGAAGATTCTGTATCCATATCACTACGGCCAAACGGACCCGAACAAGCTCGTCGATCTATTGAAGGTCTCGGAGGGTATCGAGGTTCGCATTCGTAACATGAGATAATCGGTCTCGACATAATCCGGCCGTGTCAGACATGCCGCTAACGTTCTCGACATTCAAGCCCTCAATTGCTATAATGTCCGTGAAGATGTTACCGGGATTATGAAAGGAGTTGTGTATGGCAAGGGTGAACAGACATTTGAACAGGCGCGATGTTATTAGAGGTTTCGGATTGGGAGCTTTGGGCCTTGCACTCGCCGGTAAATCCTCCGGCCCAACCATTGGTTATGCAGCGCCGGGCAGCCGGTGGGTGAAGAAGAATGGATTATTCAGGAACACGACGGTGCCGGCAAAGGTTTGCCTGGTTAAAGGCAATGATTGCCGGGACATCGTCTATCAGGCACTGAAGAAAATCGAGGATGAAGTCATT
>CBDVBU010000481.1:0-2548 GCA_965372295.1 uncultured Phycisphaerae bacterium | reverse complement strand
CCTGGATTTAAGGCTTTATTTCCGTGACTGAAATAAATATAATGCCGCTATGCTGGAAAAAGGACTTGTGCAGATTTATACCGGTGATGGTAAAGGTAAAACTACCGCTGCGTTCGGCGCGGCGCTGCGTGCCGCCGGCCAGGGGAATAAGGTTCTGGTCTATCAATTCTTAAAGCCGGCGACCCTCGATATCGGGGAACGTTTCGCACTTCAGTTGGGGGCTGTGAGAATCAGAGTCGAAACGCTCGATATGCCGTGGGATATGTCCGGGTCTTTAGAGGATGAAAAAGCCGTCACTAAGATACAGGCCGCAATCAGCGATGCCCTTAAAAGAATCACGCAGACGGCGGAAAAAAGATTTTACGATGTGCTGATACTCGATGAGATCGTATTTTGTCTTTCGGAAGGCCTGGCCAAATTGGAAGATGTCAAAGATCTCATAAATAAGAGAGACTCGAAAGTTGAAATAATTTTGACCGGCCGGGGTGCAACCGCGGAACTGATAGAATTGGCGGATTTGGTGACGGAAATGAAAAAAATAAAGCATCCGTTCGATAAAGGCCAGCCGGCAAGAAGGGGAATTGAATATTAAATAATACAATCTGTCATTCCCGCGAAGTACGTGTTTAGCCAGTTGAGATTTCCTTGTGGCACGGCCATCCTTGGCCGTGATTTCACGGGCTGGAAGCCCGTGCCACGAATAGAAGCCGCTGAATCAGTTGTCCGGCTAAACACGTACTTCGCAGGGATGACAGCACAAATCGGTCAGTTTGAAAAATTAAGATTAACTCATAAGATAGAACGTATAAGGAACCTGTGCTATGAGTCAAAATGTTGCTGCGATTATTTGTGCTGCCGGGGCCAGCAGCCGATTCGGGGGAAAAAGAAACAAGGCATTTGTCGATGTAGCCGGCAGGGCGGTTTTCTTCCGTAGTGCAGAGCTTTTCGCCAATCGTGACGACGTAAAACAGGTTCTATTAGGCATATCGCCCGAGGATGAAGAATTATTGAGCGTCAAATGGGGCCCTAATTTGAAGTTCTTTGGTGTGTCAATTTTCCTGGGCGGTGCTGAGCGTTTCGATACTGTTAATAAAGGGATTGAGCTTATCAAGGACGACATCGATCTTATCGCCGTCCACGATGCCTGCCGGTGTTGTGTGACGGAAGAAATCATAAACTCCACTATCACCGCCGCTGCCAAGAGTGGTGCAGCGATACCTGCCTGCCCGGTTACGGCAACGATTAAACAGGCGAAGGATAATATTATTACGAAAACAATCGACAGAACCGGTCTCTATGAAGCTCAGACGCCGCAGATATTCTCCGCTTCTCTGCTCAAAAAAGCATACGAAAACCTCAAAAACCTCGATAAGAGCAAAATAAGCGATGATTCGCAATTAGTCGAAGCGTTGGGCCACAAGGTAACAATTGTTGAAGCGGACTCTTCAAATATTAAAATTACCCGCCAAAGTGATATTGCAGTTGCCGAAGCCATCCTGAAGTTCCGGCCGAAACTAATGCCAAAAGGTCCCATCGGCCCCTATATTGAAGCGCAGTGGTAAAGTAATTGATTGTTGCATGAAAAGAAGGAGAACTCACAATGAGAGCAGTAAACTGTTTGAAAATGGCTGTTGCCGGGTCAGTGTTATTGGTGATCGCAGCCGGATGTAATGGGCTGGCCGGAACAGGCGTCGGCAAGAGAATGCCACTCGTGTTCGAGACGGATTTTGAGGATGGCAGTCTCGACGCCTGGCAAGCCACCGATCCGGGGGCGTGGCGAATTGAAAATGGCAGCGGCAGCAAGGTCTTAGCCCTGTACAAACAGAGCAACTACAAGCCAGAGGTTCGATCGCCTGTCAATATCAATCTTATCAAGGACGTGGTTGTGGGAAGCTTTGTGCTGGAATTGAAGATGCACTCCACCACGAAAGATTACGGCCACCGGGATATGTGCCTGTTTTTCGGGCATCAGGACCCATCGCACTTCTATTACGTACACATCGCAAACCAATCTGACGCCCATGCGAACTCGATATTTATCGTTAACGGCCGGCCTCGTGTTTCTATCGCGAAGACCCGAACCGAAGGGACAAAATGGGATGACAACTGGCATACCGTTCGCGTGGAGCGGGACGTCGAAGAAGGTACGATTGAGGTCTTTTTCGATGACGGGGTTGAGCCAATAATGACTGCCGTCGATCATCACTTCAAATGGGGCAAGGTTGGAATCGGCTCATTCGACGACACCGGCCAGTTTGATGAGATTCGGCTGCGGGGCCTGAAAAAGTAATATCTCATAGACTCTTACATTGGAATATAGCGGGATAAAAAAAGAAAACATCGAGCAACTGTCTGCTACCCGATGTTTTCCGGAGGGGAGAAAAAATCGTTTTATAAACTTACATTTGTTATCGGCACCGGCATTATTGCACTTAATCTTAAAATCAATACATTCACTGCTCAAATAATAATATAATGTTAGCCTGCCTTTGCCTTTATGTACGCTAATAGTAGTTAGAAGTTCGTTTTTTTCCATCTTTGGAGGGGA
>CBDVBU010000480.1:0-2571 GCA_965372295.1 uncultured Phycisphaerae bacterium | reverse complement strand
AAAGGAATTAAAAATAAAAAACTGCGTGCTCTGCGGTCTCGGCGGTAAAAAGGTTGGTTAGCGCCAAGCGAGCCTTAGAGACCGAGAAAAGATGGGAGCAACAGACTTGCTATGAACAGGCGGCTGCGAAATGCTTTGAAAGGACTCACTGCCCCGGACGATGATCGCCGGCGAAGGGCGATGGAGCCTTTTGTTAGAGAAACGTTTCAGATGTTTATCAGGTACCTGTACCGTTATTTGGGCAATGAGGTTGAATGTGAGGACGTGCTCGAAGATGTTTACGGCGATATATGGGAAAAACCGGATCGACTGCGGGATATGGCCGGCGAGCGGCAACTGCTGCGAACGGTGTACCTGTACTATATGCGTAAACGCCTCAGAGAAGTATATAGAAGAATGAATCGACATTTGTACTTATCTCAGAATGATTTGACGAACCTGACCGCTCCGGAGCTTGGGACCCTCGATACGATGTCGCAAAGCGAGCTAAAGCAGGCTCTCAGCCTGGCGCTGGGAAGACTCAAGGCGCGCGAGCGAAGGGCCATCGAACTATGGCTGGACGGCATGTCGGTAAGGGCGATTGCCAACGAGCTAAAAACGACGGTCGGGGCGGTGAAAATGCTGAAATTCAGAACTATTTTGAAACTAAAAAAAATGATGAGTGAATACTGTCACGAAGAGTGACGGGAAGATTTTATAAAGGAGCGAGACAATGGCTGATACGAACCGGAAAATTCAAGAATTGCTGAGCGATTACGCTGGAGCGCTGCGGGACGGTTGTCTGCCGGTTTTTCTCAAATCCCTGACTCGTCAGGAGGGCAAGAAAATGACTTGTTCCGATGATTTCTGGGAAGCCGCCCAGGTCGTGCGGGTCCTGAACGGCGTCGGATTTGCGGATAAAGCCGCGACCGCTGACGTGGGGCTGTTTGCATCCCGTGTCGATGCGAATATCGCATCCCGGCTGAAAAAGGCCAAAAGCTCGCCGCGAGCAAGACGCACAACCGGCGCCAGATCCATGACGAAAACACGCAAGGCTGAGAAACCGATATGATTCTGGATTGTCACCAGTGTTCATCCTGTTATTTCGAGGACAAGGAGCGCTCTTCACGGATCGATCCCGATACGATTTCATCGACGCAGCCCAGAATGGCCTTCAGGAACGTCCTGCTGATATTCGTCTGCGTCGAATTATATGACGACAAGCAGGAGTTAAAACAAGCGGCGAATGAATTCGAGCTGCTGTCCGGCCTGATAGGCAAACGCCCCATCGTACTGTGTCCGAACGTGCATCTGTCAATCGACAAAGCGCCCGAGAAGCAGGCGGTCTGGATGATCGCCGAGCTTGAAAGGATGCTGGTTGACAGGGGCTACGACGTGCACTGCCTGTCGTTCGGCTACCATAAGAAATACGGGATGGAATGTAACGGCAACGTCGGCAGCGTCGTGGGCCGGCGTTTCTACGGCTCCGAGCAAAAACAATTTCTAAGACTGTTGACCCGGCTCGGTATTTGTCCGCCTGATTCTTTGCCGGAGCAGATGCCCTCGTGGGCGAAGCTCCTGACCGAGCGCCGGCTCAAAGTGTTAGGCAGCCGAAGCCAGACTTACAGGATTGGCAAGCAAATGCTCCAGGAGCAGCTCGATGCGACCGGCCACAGCGAGCTTTGGACGTGCATGCTGTTCGAGGGGGAAAGACAGCCTGTGGACGATTATCTCAGCGCGTTGTACGAAATCATCGAAGATTACCATGATGTTAGAATTCACCGCGCGATGAATCTGAGCGTGCCGGGCTTTTCCAACGCGGCACGTTTTTTGTTTCGCAAATATCCAGAGGCAATCGAATCCGGCGGGCTTCGGATTTACAACAGCCAGGTCTCCGACCTCGAGTTCCTGCTGACCAGAAGCGCTGTTCTTCTCGCATTTCCACAAATACCGAGAAAAGCCGGCTCGCATGCGGGAGAAATATCGTTTGGAATTTATTGCAAGGATGATGACTTTTCGAAGAATTTGATTCAGTGGTATCGTACTTTTCTCGTGGATGCGAGATTTGGATGGATTCGTACGGAGTCCGAGCTGGACACAACGATTAATGAGCTTGAGGAGGAGACGTTCCAGGACAAATCTGGCGATGAATCCAGGCGCGAGAGATAGCGCCCGGGATGCAGTAAGCATAAGCTCGAGAATCGCCGTGCCGGCCCGTTCAAACCATCCATCGCACCGATAGTATATAGAGTGTCAAATAGGATCAAGAACTGTGGGAATGGTCTTGTCTGTGGCTGTTGTTTTAGCCTACGTAGCACTGCTTACGTTCGTGGCCGTGCGCGCGCGGGCCGCTCATGAGTTCGAAGACTTCTCGTTAGCCAAACGATCGCTTCCGCTTGCGCTTGTTTTCGGCAGTCTCGCTGCGACATACGTAGGCCCGGGCTTTTCAATCGGCTTTATCGGACGCGGGTTCAAAAGCGGATTCCTTTTTCTCGGCATTGGCCTTGCCTATTCGCTCCAGAATATCCTTGTGGGGCTTTTCGTTGCCCCGCGGCTCAGGGCTTTGAAAAACTGCCATACCCTGGGTGACGC
>CBDVBU010000479.1:0-2575 GCA_965372295.1 uncultured Phycisphaerae bacterium | reverse complement strand
CACAATATTCAGAGCAAGTGCGGTCACCTCGCTTTACAGCATGATTCTACCCGGACTGCTGAGTACGGGCGCAAAGTGGTACATTCTCAAACAAGATTCCGGCAAGGGAAGCAATGTTCTTAGCAGTATGGTTTACAATCAACTGGTAACAATGTTCGTTATGATAGTATTCGGGCTTGCCGCGTTAATAATTACAAATCCCGTACTACTCTTGAAAACAGATGTAAACAATCGGTGGTTACTGCCATTTATTTGCGGAATTTTACTGACAGTTATCATACTTATTTCTTTGCTTCTGTTAAGCAGACGGACCGGCGGCAAAATCATCGACGGTTTCGGGTTTTTGCTAAGGCCCTTCCCTGTAAAAATACGCCAAAAAGGCCTGGAAATACTCGACCAGATCACAACCTTTCAAGCTGCCGGAGCCGGATTTCACCTGAAGATTGCTTCGATTACAATCATCGATACCCTCATAGGCGGTGTTATTATTTATGTCCTGTCAGCCCGGGCCGCAAATGTCGCCGCCCCCACTGGTGTATTGGTGTGGATATGTGCAGCGATATGTGTCCTGGGAAGAGTTCCTATATCCGTGGCCAATCTTGGTGTCAGAGAGATAACGCTGGTAGGACTTTTAGGCATTTATGGCGTTGAGAAATCGCAGGCGCTATTAATGTCGATGATAATATTTTCCGCGTTAGTTTTCATGGCCGTTATCGGGGCAATGTACCAGATATTCTGGGCTGTGAGTTCAAAAAAATATACAAAGTCCAATGATGATGAAAAAATGTCCTGTTTGTAACGGACCAGGCGACAAAGAACGCCGGGTTGGAAAATATTGCCTGTTAAAGTGCAGTGTTTGCAACTTTATCTATGCTAACGTGTCAGACGAGGAGATTGAGAAGGTAAACTTCAACTTCGGCGATCTTGTGAAATGCCATTACCGTGAAGTTCAGAGCAGCATTGATGTTCTGTGGTTTGAGCGTATAAGTACGAGCCTCACACAAGGCAAAGAAGGGCTTAGGGTTCTGGATATAGGCTGTGGCAACGGCGTGCTTTTACGGCAATTCCAAAAAAAGGGCTGCGTTTGTTTTGGCAGTGATCCTTCGCCCTGGGCACGTGAGTACGCAGAGCAATATGGATATACACTTCTTCCGCGCATTGAGGAGGCAGGTCTTGCTCCGAACTTTTTCGACATCATTACGACCACATCGACTCTGGAACACGTAGCCAGACCTTTGGAGCACTTAAAACATATAATGGCGGCCGTAAAAGAAGGTGGCATAATATATTTAACCGTCCCCAACTACGGTTCGTTGCCCATCCGCCTCCGCTTGGTTCAGGGCAGGCTGGTCAACCCGCCCGCGCATTGCAATTACTTCACCGCCAAGACTTTGAGAAATCTGTTTATGCAAAAAGAGCTGAAAGAACAAGTGGCTCGAGTAAGAGTTCGCAGTTACGGCATCCCCGAAATCCATGCCGTTTACGGGTGGTTTTCAAAAATAATCCCCTCAACTGCGCACACCAACCAAAGTCATAAACCCAAACGAACCTTCTTAAAAAAGGCCCTGATAATTATTTACTATTGGTCTGGTATGCCTTTTGGCTTTGGCGATAAGTTGGAAGCCTGGATCGTAAAAAAATAGTGCTTTGCCACATCTGGCGTCTAACGCATAGGGAACCTGCCGCACAGTTGCTTGACTTCGTTTCTGATTTCGCTGCCGAGGGATTCATCTATCCGGTATTCACTATTTGTTATTACCCTTACTCCCTTCAATACCGCATCTATCAACTCAGATATGCCGTGCATTTCCGCGGCACCCATTCCGTTTTTTGTGACAATCGGCGTGCCCAATCTTACGCCGCTGGCGACCGCCATGCTTTTCGTGTCGTAAGGCAGCCTGTTCATATTGACGATGATGCCGCAGTCTTCGAGGCATTTCTGTGCTATGACGCCCGTCATGCCCTCTCGAAAATTCGCTACGTTAACCAGGATCATGTGGTTGTCCGTCCCGCCGGTGAGAACATCGTATCCCAAGTTCATCAGGTTATCTGAAAGTCTCCTGGCGTTTTCTACGATCTTGAACTGTCTGGCTCTGTACTCGTCGGAAAGTGTCTCTTTGAAGAAAACCGCTTTTGCCGCTACGTTATTCAGATAAGGTGTCCCCTGAACGCCCGGGAATGTCGTTTTCTGGATATGCTCCCATAGAGACTTTTGTTTGCCCGAGACGCTGATTGTCCTGTCGTAATCCCTGCCCATCAATATCAGGCCACCTCGAGGTCCTCCCGGTTTATACGTGCTTGTCGTCGTGAAATGCGCCTCGTCAACCGGGGACGGATGCGCGCCGGCAATAACCAGCCCGGCGATGTGCGAGATGTCCGCCAGAAGATATGCACCGATCAGGTCGGCTATCCGGCGAAATTCCTTGAAATCTATCACACGCGAATACGCGCTGGTCCCGCAGATGATAAGCTTCGGCCTGAACGCAGTTGCCTGGTCCCGGATGGCATGGTAGTCGAGGACAAGGGTCTCTCGATTGACGTAATAGTTCTCGACATCAAAGAATTTGCCGCTGAA
>CBDVBU010000478.1:0-2575 GCA_965372295.1 uncultured Phycisphaerae bacterium | reverse complement strand
AAAATGACGCTGTTCTGGCACAGCCATTTCGCCACCAACGCCGCGAAGGTCAAGAACGCCCGATTGATGCAACAGCATGTCGGACTTCTGCGCAGTCAGGCTATAGGCTCGTTCCGGATTCTTCTGGAAGGCATCTCACAAAACCCCGCCGTGCATATCTGGCTGGGCGCCGAGGCTAATCGCAAAACACACCCGAACGAGAACCTCGCCCGGGCGCTCATGGAGACTTTCACATTAGGCCCCGACCACTGCACGGAAGATGACATCCGGGCTGCGTCCAGAGCCTTTACCGGCTGGTTCGTGCTGAGGGGCAAGCTGCGCTATATCTCTCGCGAGCATGATGGAAATGAAAAACAAATCCTCGGCCGGAAAGGAAACTTCGCTCGCGACGACGTGACGCGAATCATACTTGAGCAGCCGGCCACGTCGCGCCGGCTCGTACGCAAGTTGTACCGCTGGTTGATTAGTGAGACCGATCAGCCCGATGAGGCTCTGATTTCCCCGCTGGCCGAATCGTTCGCGAAGGATTACGACGTGCTGAAACTCGTCGAAACGATGCTGCGATCCAACCTGTTCTTCTCCGCGGCGGCATATCGCAGGCGAATCAAAAGCCCGGCGGAGTTTGCCATTAGTATAGTCAAAGCTCTGGAAGAAACGATCTCCACTACACAACTCGCGAACGATCTTGCTGATCTCGGCCAGAACCTTTACAATCCGCCGACCGTAAAAGGCTGGGCCGGCGGACAGCACTGGATCAACAGCACGGCGATAGTTGCTCGCCAGAACCTTGCCTCGGCATTGCTGCAAGGCTCGGGCCCATACGGCAACAAGCTCAATCCCTGGGTCGTCGCCCAGAAGCATGGATGCACGACACCAGAATCCACTCGGCGGTTTCTGCTCGATCTCTTCCTGCAAGGCAGTCTAAACTCCGACGTTCACGATGCGCTGCTGAAAACGCCCCGGAGACAGGATTTCAACCCGCAGGACAGGATGCGTAGTCTTGCACACGCAATCGTCACGCTTCCTGAATTCCACCTGGCTTAACTTGGGAGATAATACAATGTCTTATACACGACGCGATTTCTTGAAGGCCACTCTGGGGGTGTCAACCATGCTGTCGCTCGCATCGCCGGCGCCTAATTTCCTGGTTCGTGCCGCGACGACCGGCGCCGCTCGGCGGGACGACCGCGACACAATCCTGGTGGTCGTTCAACTGTCCGGCGGCAACGACGGGCTCAATACGGTGGTTCCGTACGCGGATGACGAGTACGCCCGAAACCGTCCTACGCTGGCCCTCAAGCCCAAAGACGTGCACAAGATCGACTCGTATCTGGGCTTCCATCCGCGAATGGAAGCCTTCTCACGTCTGTACAAGGAGGGATACCTGAGCATTGTTCAGGGTGTTGGCTACCCGAATTCAGACCGCTCTCACGACGGCGCGATGCGCACCTGGCATACCGCCGAGCCAGATAATCCCGATTGCCAGACGGGCTGGCTGGGCCGGGCTGCAGACAGCGTCTGGCACACGAACCGGAAGGACACGCCCGCCGTGTTCGTAGGACCGATCATTCAGCCTTTTGGCCTGAGGGCCGAACACGTGATCATCCCGTCTATCCAGTCGCCGGATGATCTGACTATCGATCCCGCGCCGGGCGAATCGCATCTAAAGCGGGCAGTCGAGTCTTTCCGTGCGGACAAAGACAACCCACTGCTCAACCACCTGCGGGACTGCACGGCAAATGCCCGCGCCAACAGCCGACGAATCGAGGCGGCGGCCAGGGAATCCACCAACAAGGTCGAATACCCGGCGTTCCGACTCGCCGGGACTTTTCGCACGGTTGCCCAACTAATCCGGGCCGACGTCGGCATCAGGATATTCTTCACCGAACTCGGCGGCGGCGGAATCGGCGGTTTTGACAATCACGCCAACCAATTAGGCAACCACTGCTCCTTGCTGCACCATTTGTCCGAGTCGCTGGCGGCATTCGTAGACGATTTGGAGAAAGACAAACTGTTGGACAGGGTCCTGCTGATGACAATCTCCGAATTCGGAAGGACTGTCAAAGAAAATGGCCGCCGCGGCACCGGGCATGGCGCGGCTGCCCCCATCTTCCTGGCCGGCGGCAAACTAAAGAAGGGCCTTATCGGGTCACATCCCAGCCTTACCGATTTGGATGACGGCGCAATGAAGTTCCACACTGACTTCCGCCGCGTCTACGCAACTGTGTTAGACAAGTGGCTTGGCTTCGAAAGCCGAATCATACTCGATAGGCAATATGAACCGCTCGACATATTGAATAAGGGGGGTATCCACTTGACGCAAGTAGGTACAAGATGTAGTATGTCTACCCATGCAAGCTAAACCGGGACACATGGCAGGGGTAGATTACCTACGCACTTACCAGGAGTTCGAGAGATGTTTCGGACGGGACGGGGACGTCTCTATAGGTATGTAGGGGTCGATGAGACATACATCGGCGGCAGCTAAAGCTGCAGCAGTTCCGTTCTCAAAAAACACTCTCTGCCATCGGTAAAATACGTTGGGGTTGAGTCCGTGACGGTCGCATATGTCCGA
>CBDVBU010000477.1:0-2579 GCA_965372295.1 uncultured Phycisphaerae bacterium | reverse complement strand
GCAGAAAATCTTAGCGAATTGGAAAAATAGAGAATTAGGGCTTGTTATTGACTATTGTTTTCCTTCGTACTGCTATGTCAATAACTCTACTCTAATTACCGGCTAACTCCCAGCTTACGGCGATAGTTCCGGAGCGGGCTGAAGCAACCGAATGCCGTTGTCATGTTCACATTCTGATAAGAGAACTCCCTGCCGGTCTTGTCACTCCTTGAGCTTGTCCTGGAGATCGACAATTGCCGATTGAGCCTGTTTTAGCTGGCCCTGCAACTGAATGACCCTTTCCGTCTCGGCCTGCAACTGGATTCCGAGCTTACCCATTCGCTCCTGGGCGATCTTTGCCTCGGCAAGAGCCGCTTCGCGTAACCTGGCAAGTTCATCCTCCCGCTTTTGCAACTCTTCGCGAAAGCTGACGAATGCGTCGATCTGTTTCTGAAACTCACTGAGCGAGCCGGTAAATTCCATGATCTGTCCCTGCGACTTACCGCGAGTCTTCATGGCAGTCTCTAATTTTGCCTTCAGATCGTCTTTTTCCGTCCTGGTTTGTTTTAATTCATCCTGCAGGTTTGCCATCTCGACTCTGCAGCAACCTGTCAGCGCTAACGGAAAAACCAACGCTATCAAACATGTGAAAATTACTACCTGTTTCATCATCTCGCTACTCCTTTTATTTTTCGGCTGCGGCCACATTCGCAACCATATTACAAACAAGCGACTTATGCGAAAAGGGAAAGCTTAAACCAGCCTCCTGCGGGCTTTCCACCACTGCTCCTAATAATACCAGAATACTACATCGAAATGTGAATGTCAACAAGAAAAGGGATAATTCCGGGTTTTATATCGAGGCCATTGAAGGCAATGAAAGCTGTCCGGCACCAATGGCGGTTCCTTAAGCTGCATATTGAGCTTGCTAAGGAGCATTTGTTATTTTCAATCGCGGTGCGCCTGCCGTTCGTCGCCGGATGATTGTTGGGATTTAGAGTAAAATGTGGTATTATAGGACTTGTAGTAAGCATCTTTTTTTAATGATATTTTCTGGGTTAAAATAGACCTTGCGGACATGCAAGAAATCACTCATCTTCGCTGGACGTTGCATTAGCGTTGGGCGGCATCCACCCCCGAAAGCCTCTTATCGTATATGCAGCAGCAAAAGCGGGCGATGGGGATCGAACCCACCTAGCCGGCTTGGAAGGCCGGTGCATTGCCACTATGCTACGCCCGCTTGTTATTCATTATTGATTATAAGTCATCAATAAATTACAATCTCATAGTAATCAGTCAGCAAAAAATAGTCAACAGGAATTTGGAAATGAATATTAGCGAAATAGCGGCGGCAGCCAAATCGGCTTCAATCTGGCTGGCGGCTGTCGAAACTTACATAAAAAATAACGCTCTGACAGAAATCGCAAAGGCCCTTAAGCAGCGCAGCGTCGAAATCATCGCCGCCAATGAGGAAGATATGTCCGTCGCCGAAAAGAATAATCTGGCCGGCCCCTTGCTCAAGCGACTGAAGTTCGACGAAGGCAAAATCGTCCAGACCATTGCCGGCATCGAAAGTCTTATCAATCTCGACGATCCGGTCGGTAAGACGCTGGCCGCAACCGAGCTTGACGCCGGCCTGGAACTCTACAAGGTCAGTTGCCCCATCGGTGTAATCGGCGTGGTTTTCGAATCCCGGCCGGACGCCCTCGTGCAGATATCGACGCTCTGCCTGAAAAGCGGCAACGCCGTCCTGCTAAAAGGCGGCAGCGAAGCGGCCAAAACCAATCGCATCCTGGCCGAGACAATCGCCCAGGCAAGCGAAAAAGCCGGCCTGCCCCAGGGCTGGATTCAGCTTTTAGAGACGCGCCAGGATGTCGCCCAAATGCTGGCCCTGGATGAATTCATCGATTTGGTCATCCCCCGAGGCTCGAACGAATTCGTCCGCTACATCATGGACAACACGAATATCCCCGTCCTCGGCCACGCCGACGGTATCTGCCATGTTTATGTAGCCGGCGATGCCGACCTCGATATGGCCGTGAACATTGCCGTCGATTCCAAGTGCCAGTACGTTGCAGTGTGTAACGCCGCCGAGACGCTGCTGGTCGATAGTGCGATTGCCGAAGAGTTCTTGCCGAAAGTAAAAACCGCCCTGGAGCAAAAAGGCGTCGAGCTTCGCGGCTGCGAAAAAACAGCCTCGATCATAGACGTCAAACCGGCAGCCGAAAAGGACTTCTCAACCGAGTATCTCGATTACATCCTCTCGATAAAAATCGTCGACGGCCTGAACGCCGCCATCGAGCACATTAACCGTTACGGCTCAAAACACACCGACGCTATCGTCACCGCCGACAAGAGCAAGGCCGAGCGGTTCATGGCCCTGGTCGATTCGGCGAATGTTTTTGTCAATTGCAGCACGCGTTTCAGCGACGGCTTCCGCTACAACCTCGGCGCCGAAGTCGGCATCAGCACCAACAAAATCCACGCCCGCGGCCCCGTCGGCCTCGAAGGCCTGATTATTTACAAATGGAAACTCTTAGGCACCGGCCAAATCGTCGCCGATTACACCGGCCCAAACGGTAGAAGATTCACTCACAAAA
>CBDVBU010000476.1:0-2590 GCA_965372295.1 uncultured Phycisphaerae bacterium | reverse complement strand
CCGACACAGAATACCTGACAGTGACCCTGTAATTGACTATTGACTATTGACTATTGCTATGCGCCCAGCCAGACCTCGCTGTCGTAGCGGAGCATAATCAGATTGTATTTGAAGCCGTCCGGGCGGATATTCGGTTTTCTGCCGGCCAGTTCCTGCAGTATCCATTTCGGGAAATTGGCGCCGGCCTTGATTGACAGTGGCACGCCGCCCCCGAATCGGGGATTTATCTCGATGTATTTGACTTTGCCATTGCCGGTCAGAAACAGTTGCAGCGTTATGACGCCGGGACCGGCTCCGAGTTTCTCGACCAGCGTGACCGCTTCGCTCATGATGCGGGCGTTTTTTACTACTTGCCCCTTGCTTACCTCGCCCGCTCTTACCTCGATGCGTTTTCTCGGAACGACACAGCGGACTTTCATGCTGAAATCGACATATACATCACATGTGTATTCGGCGCCTTCGACCAGTTCCTGGCAGATGGCGTTCGGGATCCGTTTTGCGTAGAACAGCAACTCTTTACGATTGTTGACGACGGCGTTTGGCCTGCCGGCATAGCCGTCCCAGGGCTTTAGAAACAAAGGGAACTTTGTTTCTGATTTACTATTTACTATTGACGATTTACTATTTTTTAAAGTGGTCCGAACGCTTGCGGTTGCCGGGGTGTCGAAGTTATTTTTAAGCAGGAACTTATAGGTTTTTCTTTTGTCCTGACAGATGTCGATTACTCCCGGATCCGAGACAAGGACACGGCAGCCCATCGAGGCGAATTTCGATTTGTTCTGCGCCAGACATTTAAGATCCAGATCAACCGTCGGAACGAGCAGGTTGACCTGGTTGGCTTTGACGATAGACAGCAGTTGTTTGATATAGCCTGTGTGTGTTGTGGGTTTTACGCTGAAGCGTTGATCGCACAGTTGCAGGGCAGGACTTAACTCGGTGGTATCTGTGCCGAAGAACGAAGCATTTATCTTCAGTTGTTTCGCCGCCCGGCGGAAGCTTTCGAGCAATGAGACGCGCCTGCCTATACATGTAAACAGAACGCTCAGGTCATTTTCGATTTTCGATTTTCGATTTTCGATTTTTTGTGATCCCTTAATAAACATCAATCAGCACCAATTTTCATTGAAAGTGGGAAATAGTCAATATTTAATTCTCGCATTCCAATTCTTTTGACATTTTGCCCATATAGCTCTAAAATGACGGTTTTGGTTTGGATGACAGGTAATATTTATGGGCCAATGGAAAGATAAAGTCAAAAACAGGGAAGTGATCGTCGGCGTTTTGGGGCTTGGCTACGTGGGTTTGCCTTTGGCCAGGGAATTCGCCTCGGCGGGCCTAAAGGTCGTCGGCTTCGATATCGACGAGAAAAAGGTCCGGATTCTCAATTCAGGGCGCAGCATCATCAAGCACGTGCCTCATTCCCAGGTCAGGCAGATGGTAAAGGCCGGCCGGTTTTGTGCTACGACTGATATGTCTCGTCTCAAGACCGTCGATGCCATCCTGGTCTGCGTACCTACGCCGCTGACTGAAAACCGTGAGCCGGATATGCAGTTTATTGTCGGCAGTACCAAGACGATTGCAAAATACATGCAGCCCGGCCAGTTGATCGTTCTCGAAAGCACAACGTATCCCGGCACAACAAAAGAGCTTGTGGCGCCGATACTGGAAAGCAGCGGACTAAAAGCCGGCAAGGATTTCTATCTGGCGTATTCACCCGAGCGGGAAGACCCGGGCAATAAAGATTTTACTACCAAGACAATTCCAAAGGTCGTTGGTGGCCTGACAAAGAAATGTTGCCGGATGGCCTGCGAGCTTTACGGCGCCGCCATAGTTCGGACCGTTCCCGTGTCGAGTCTCGAAGCGGCTGAGGCGGCCAAAATCCTTGAAAATATCTATCGCTGTATCAATATCGCGATGGTCAACGAGCTGAAGATAGTTTTTGACAAGATGGGTATCGATGTCTGGGAGGTAATCGACGCCGCGAGCACCAAGCCGTTCGGCTTCAAGGCCTTCTACCCTGGGCCGGGACTTGGGGGGCATTGCATCCCGATAGATCCGTTTTACCTGACGTGGAAAGCCCGGCAGTACGGCATGCCGACACGGTTCATCGAGCTGGCCGGTGAAATCAATACGAGCATGCCGCACTACGTTATTACGAAAACAATCGAAGCGCTGAACGAGCATCGCAAGAGCCTCAAAGGCTCCAGGGTGCTTGTGCTGGGTCTGGCATACAAGAAGGATATAGACGATTTGCGGGAATCGCCTTCGATCGAGCTGATTGAGCTGCTGCGGGAAAAGGGAGCAAAGGTCGACTACAATGATCCTTATATTCCCAAAACCCATAAGCAACGCCGGCACGATTTGAGGATGAGCAGTAAAAAGTTGTCGGCGAAAATGCTGGCTGGTTATGACGTTGTTCTGATATCGACCGACCATAGTGATTATGATTACGAATGGATTGTGAAGAACGCGAAACTCGTTGTCGATACTCGAAACGCCACGGCAACGATTCGCGGTGCCGGGAAAAAAGTTATCAAAGCATAAGATGTGAAGGGAGTTTTAATGCGGATTCCAATTATGGATTTAAAGG
>CBDVBU010000475.1:0-2606 GCA_965372295.1 uncultured Phycisphaerae bacterium | reverse complement strand
TGAGTTCGAGCAGACGCTCAGAGCGTTTCGTTAGTATCTGGAATCGGTGCTGAGATGCCCAGTGCATAACATCAAAGACTTTCGAGATGAAATCGAAAGGAACATCCTTATGAAAAAGGTCGCTCATCGAATTGACGAAAATTGCGCGTGGTCGCTTCCAGCGTAATGGAATTTCAAGAGCGTGTTCGTGAAGGGTAACGTGGAAACCATTAGCGTAGTTAGGACTTCCTGCAGCTTTTAAACGTAAGGCCATCCGTTCCGCGTAGCAGTTCTTGCAGCCATCGCTGATTTTTGTACATCCGGTGACAGGATTCCAGGTAGATTCAGTCCATTCGATCTTAGATTTTTGAGCCATGTTGCCTCCACAGAAAATAAATCATAAATTAAGGATACTCCTCGAAAGCAAGAAGTCAACGGATTTATGAACCTATGATTCTATAAAGCACTTGGAGCCGGACACTTTTGAGATTGTCGGCAGGGCAGTAGAGCTTTATACTTTGTTCTATGGCAGGTTGGGCGTGGCGAAAAATATTGACAAGAATGTTGTATTTTGATGGTAGAGACGCTATAATGTGCCGATAGTGATTTTCTGAGAAATTTGATGGGCAGTCCGGTTCGGCTGCCTTTAAGTTTGGGTATAAGATTTTGAGGAGCTTATAGGTATGGGTTGTAATCTTGCGATAGCAGGAGTGACCGGCGCGGTCGGTCAGGAATTTCTAAAAATTCTCGAAGAACGGGATTTTCCTTTCGGTTCGTTGAAGATGCTGGCGAGCAGTCGGTCGGCCGGCAAGAAAATCGAATTTAAGGGTAAAACTTACATCGTTGAAGAATTGACGAAGGATAGTTTCAGCCGAATTGATATCGCGTTATTCAGTGCCGGAGCGGGTCGGAGCAAAGAATTTGCTCCCGCTGCGGTCGAGGCTGGAGCAGTTGTTGTGGATAACTCTTCGGCCTATCGAATGGATACGGAAGTTCCGTTGGTGATCCCGGAAATCAATCCACAGGCAATCGCGGAGAATAAGGGTATCATTGCGAATCCGAACTGTTCGACGATTATCGGGATTGTGCCGGTCTGGCCGCTGCACAGGGCGAACACTGTCAAGCGAATGGTCGTAAGCACTTATCAGGCCGCCAGCGGGGCGGGGCACTCGGCAATGGTCGAGCTTGAGGAGCAGACGCGAGAAATTCTTGCCGGGAAAGAGCCGACTTGCAAGGTGTTCCCGTATCAGATTGCATTCAACGTCTTCAGCCATAATTCTGATCTCGGGCCGAACGGATACAATCAGGAAGAGGTCAAAATGGTCAACGAGACCAGGAAGATATTCGACTGTCCCGAGATTGCAGTGACCTGTACGTGCATTCGTATTCCCGTGTTCCGGGCGCACTGCGAGAGCATTAACCTGGAGTTTGCCGATCCGATTACGCCGGACCAGGTAAGAGACCTTTTGAGCACCGCTATGGGCGTATCGGTATTGGACGACCGCGAGCATAACCGCTTCCCGATGCCGATAGACGCTTCCGGCAAAGATGATATTCTGGTCGGGCGAATCCGCCAGGACGAATCAATCCCCGAGAACCGCGGCATCAATATCTGGGTGGCCGGCGACCAGTTGCGAAAAGGTGCTGCTCTAAACGCTGTTCAAATTGCTGAAAAATTGCTTTAATAGCCAGCATGGCTGTTCGCAAGATAAAACTAACCGTGCAGTACGATGGCAGCCGGTATCATGGTTGGCAGATACAGCCGGGCAGGAAAACTATCCAGGGTGAGCTTGTTGAGGCTCTCTCGAATCTCGTCGGAGCCAGAACTTACGTCCACGGCGCCAGCCGGACCGATGCCGGCGTCAGCGCCCTGGGGCAGGCCGGCCTGTTCGAGATCGATTCGCCCATCCCCACGGAGAATTTTGCCGATGCGATCAACGACCGGCTCCCTCCTGAAATAGTGGTGACAGCCGTTGAAGAAGCACCACGGGGATTCGACCTGTTCGGCAGTGTCAAAAGCAAGCTCTACCGCTATACGATTTATACCGGCCGATACCGACCCGTCTTGCGTTTGAATCAGTGCTGGCACATACCAAAGATACTTAACGTCTCGGCGATGAATCAGGCAGCTCAACTGCTGGTTGGGACAAAAGATTTTAAATCCTTCGCCTCCTCCGCCGACCGGCGTGAAAGTTCCGTCCGGACAATTTTCCGCTGTGATGTCACAGCCGAGGACAAGTGGATATATGTTAATGTCGAAGGCGACGGTTTCCTGTATAATATGGTCAGAAATATCGTCGGCACTCTTGTCGAAGTCGGTGTAGGCAGATGGGAGCCAGAAAAGATAAATAAAATTCTCGAAGCAAAAGACCGAACCGCAGCCGGCCGGCTCGCTCCGCCCGCAGGTTTATGTCTAATGTGGATTAAATATTGAAAATCGTTCACATAATAACTCGGTTAATCTTAGGCGGCGCTCAGGAGAATACGCTTATAACGTGTAAAGTCCTGGCACAGCGGGGGCATGATGTCACGCTGGTAACCGGGCCGGCTTTGGGGCCGGAGGGTGAGTTGTTCAACCAGGCACAAAGGCAGGGCTACAAGGTAGTGGTTATCGACAGGCTTCGCCG
>CBDVBU010000474.1:0-2616 GCA_965372295.1 uncultured Phycisphaerae bacterium | reverse complement strand
TACAACCCCATCGTTCTTTTCCATTTCTTCAATGACCTTATCGTACTGGTCGGACTGTGTTACGATGGTCACGAATTTGTGATTCTTCGCCGCCGAGCGAAGCATGCTCGGTCCTCCAATATCAATATTTTCAATTGCATCAGCCAATGTGCAGCCGGGTTTGGCAATTGTCTGCTCGAACGGGTAGAGATTCACGCAGACCAGATCAATCGGTTCAATCTCATGCTCTTTCATCGCCGCTGTGTGTTCTTTTTTGTCGCGGATTCCCAGCAAAGCCCCGTGTATCTTCGGATGAAGTGTTTTCACCCTGCCGTCCATCATCTCCGGAAAGCCCGTTACCGACTCGATTCCGACTACATCAATTCCTGCTCCGCTTAGTTTCTTTGCTGTTCCGCCGGTGCTGATTATCTTCACGCCCATTTCGCTGAGTTTTTTGGCGAAATCAACAACGCCGCTCTTGTCGGAAACACTTATCAATGCAGTTTGTATTTTCACTTCCATTTGCACTCGTTCTCCTTCCAATTGGCCAAATACGATTCAGTGCCGACTATATCCTACTCAACCGGTTGTAAACAGGCAATCCGGCCAAGATTGTCGGCGATATAGATTTTATCGTCTGTTATGTTCGATACGTGTTTCGAGACTCCTGCAAAGTTTACCTCATACAGCTTTTTCGCTTTGACATTATCCATCACTACCAACGTTCTGGTGTTTGTAATTACGTAGGCCCTGTTCTCTGCCTCTGTTAACAAATCGATGCCTCCAGGCACCTGCCACAAAGGTGACCCGGTGTTTTTGTTTATAGCAGTCAAACCCTTGCCTTTAACATGCTGATAGACGATCTCTTGTGTCACGCGTGGCGCCTCGTCGAGTACTGCGGCGGTCTGAAACTTCCAGGCGAGCCGCCTTCTTTCAGGCAAGCCGACCATATCAACTCTGTAAACGTTTGTGTCCTTACTGGCAAAAAACAGCGACATCCCTTCTCTGATAATTGGTCCGGCAATGGCCTTGGAAGCATCGAATTGCCACAGACGTCGAGGTAGATCAGGTGCGATACTAATGATATTACCTGCCGCGGTAGCAAAGAGCACGAAATTCTCGTCAGCAGTAACTGAAGTAATCATCGAGTCGTTCTCAGCCGCAACCTCGAAAGCCTGGACCATATTCTCAGCATGTATCGCGTGCAGTCTTTTGTCGGTACCGGCTAAATAAAAGTACGAACTATTACGAGCGACGGGACAATTGACGCTGATCCCGACATCGGTAGTTTTGAGCACAATTCCGGATTGAGCATTAATTTGAACGAGCTTACTGTTGCTGCTCACATACATAAGCTCATTGTCGTAAAGCTTCACTCCCGTAATCGGCAAACCTGCCGGTTCAATAGTCCTGCCGAATATAATCTTCCCGTTTTTCTGATTCAGAGAAAGCACGAAATTGCGGTCGGAGACCGCATAGATGCGATTGCCAAATAGGAGTAATCGATCTAAACTCTCATTTTTTTTAATTGGCAGTTCGTTGTCCCATAACATTTTCAGCCTGGCGTGCTTGAGCAGTTCCGGCGAAATAAGCGGTTTAGAACTGCTTTGCCCGGCATAACTGCTCTGCGTAATCCACAAAGCCGAAACACTAAGAAGTAAAACGATTCTGAATCTGACC
Source organism: uncultured Phycisphaerae bacterium (assembly GCA_965372295.1). GTDB lineage: Bacteria > Planctomycetota > Phycisphaerae > Sedimentisphaerales > Anaerobacaceae > JAFGPJ01. The sequence continues at coordinate 957 of CBDVBU010000474.1, read as the reverse complement.
ATTTTTAGCATTTTTGTTACTCCTCACAAAAAATTCTTTTCGTCACCACATTCTGTCATTCTTGCGAAATGTATGTTACAGATGCGGAGCATGAATCCAATTGCTTTTATTCATCCCTCTTCACGAAAGCTCAACATATTCAGCCAAATCAACATTGTGTTGCTCTTCAAATTTTCGCATCTGCTCGATGCGTTCGATATCGTCTTTTATTCTATTTACCAGCTTAAAGATATACGGCTTGCTCTCCAGGCGGTTTTGCAGATCATCGAGCATTGGCTCCCATGTCCCGCCGTATAATTGTGCCTTGAGAATGACAAGCATCCGATGTTCGTCGCTCAAGCCGGCAACAAAACCGCTTACCAGCTTGCTGGTACTGGTTTCGACGCCCCTATGGCTATTTTCGTTCGGCTCATCCATTGGCCAAAACCACGCCCCGTTAGGAATCTTTCTTATATCATGTTGCCCCGTTGGCGAGTTTCTTCACGGGGCTTGCTTGAGCTGGATACTAACCCCCATTACCGGAAATTGCAACAAATTTTCTAAAATTCCCCTAATTCGGGTGTGGCCGAATTCATGATCCGCAACAATGTGAGAGGTAGCCTTCTTACGAGTCTATCGACACGGCGGAAACACAAGTTTCCCACTTGGTTGCACATCACGAGGCCGCAGTTAGCAGAGACATATAGATTCACAGGTCGTTGCTGCCTTAATCGATGCAGGTCAACCTGGGTCAAAATTGCCGTAATTCGCCGAAAACAGCCCAAAAACTAACAAAAGGCTCTATGTTTTGCGATTCACTTAGACCTTCATTTCCAGCGGTCCCCAACCATTGCGTGGCTCACGCCAAGCCAGGTCGTTGATCTTCGGGTCGCTGATAATCTTCCCGGCTTCGTTCAGTTCGAGCTTCTTTCCCGCGCGGGCACAGAGGTTGCCGAGCTGGATGTTCGCGGTCATGGG
>CBDVBU010000473.1:0-2627 GCA_965372295.1 uncultured Phycisphaerae bacterium | reverse complement strand
TTCCTAAAAATCCATAAAAACCACGATTTCTACGCTGTATCCCTTACGGGAAAAGCAAAAAGGCCGAGTTTGCTCCTTCGACATCGCTCAGGATGAATTGGCTCGGCCTTTTAGTCATTATGGCCTGGCAATATGCAGGATTAATCTTATTTTTCTGTCTGTTCAGTAACCGGCACAAATTAAAATTGAGCAGAGTTCTGATACCATTGTTCCCATGCAGATATTGCCTGTTCGTTTTCTTCAGCACCGGCATCGGGGCCGTAACCAAAGTTCTGACCTGTCATGATTCGCAGGCGGTCAATCATCATTGTGAGGCTTTGTGTCGCTGTTGGCCACTTATCTTTGGGACCGTCTCTTAATAGCGGATCATCGGCATAATTGAAGGTGAAGGCACCTTCTACGTTGCGCAACGCATCGATCATCACCGGCAAGGCTACATTGAAATCTTGCCGGGCCATATCTTCCATGCCTTTTGCCGCGTAGGCAAGTCCCCGAGCCACATAGCAGTAATGCGGCACGACTTTATCCTGAGTGAACATGTCAATGACTTTTGAGAATTCGTAGATTGCTGAATCATATTCGCCCAATTCATAATGTGCCTTGCCTAACCAGAACCACGCCCAGTTACGACCGGCTTGAACTTCAACCACCTTGGCGAACAGTTCTGCTGCATCGGCGTGTTGCCCATCAGCCAAGGCGTGCCTCGCCTGCTTGAATTGTTCACTTGCAATTTCACCCTTTTCCATCCATTCGGGTTCCGTTGTCTCCGGTACACCGGGCCGCTTATCTACGAGCATTACACCATCAGGAATAGCAGGAATGTTAAAGATGTCTTCCGTGGGCTCTTCATAGCTGATTTCATAACCGGCCATAGCAATGGGAAGCTTGGTTTCAGGATCAATGTAACAATCTATATTCAACTTAAGCCACCGTACCAGATGTGCTTTTCTGCCCCAATAATCGACGTTTTCTTCAATTGTAACGTTGCCGTCGCCGGCTAAATCTTTGAAAAATGTACCAAGATTGTGGATCCACGTATACCATTGATCGGCTGGGTCGTACAGCACTACTGTGTTTTTATCTTTGGAGTGAGCAAAGACGGTTTTACGATCATCCACCACGAGAAAATTCGGCGGCGTATCTTGACGATACCGGGCCTGAGTGCCGTCCGGCCCGATTTCAATCCACCTTTCATCTTCAATATTCCCAGCTTTGTCACGCTGTACGATATGCATAAACCGGACATTCTTGAAGGCTTCTACAGTTTGCTCGATGGCATAAGCCGGCGACGTCAGCTTGTCTACAATTGTTATTGACAGTGCCACTGCCACTATTATCGCCGCCGCAGCGGCTAATTTCGTTAAACGACTCATTGTAAATCTCCTTTCAATTCGGTTGAATTCAGCACTGGCTCCGGCGTTGATACGGCTCATTACGGTTTGACTAAGCACTCTGTCAGAACCTATTGCCTGGCCTAATTCTTCCAGTTCTTTTTTAAGATTTTCTTTAGTTGTCATCTTTATGACCTTTCTATTATTTTTCTCAGGCGTTTGTGTGCCCGTGATAGTTGTTTGGTTACGGTGCCGACACTTCGGCCGACTATTTCAGCAACGTCTTTAACGCTGTTGTCGCCAAAGTAGCGAAGCATTACGACCTGTTTTTCGGCTCTGGGCAGTTTCACGACAGCAGCTAAAATCCGCTGCATGCCTTCATCGAGCTGTCCATTCGGACTTTCTATCGCCGCGGCAATTTTTGTCTCCAGTTGAGTTTCCTTTTGCTTTCGCCGCAGCGAATCAAGCGCACATCTGCGAGTTATTTTCATCAGCCAAGCACCAAAGGCTTTAGGTTTTCGCAGTCCGGCCATCTGATCGTAGGCCTTTACGAAAGCGTCTTGCGAGACATCCGCGGCGGAATGATAATCGCCCAGAACGTCCAGCGCAACGGCACGGACCGGCCGCTCGTAACGTTTCACAAGTACGGCAAAAACCTGTTTTTCGCCATCTAAGACGGCGTTTACCAGTTCAGCATCTGTTCGCACGTCGGAACCTTTCCATACAGAAGCGCTTCTACCATAAAGAGCAAGTTCGAGGCATAAATGCGACAAGAAAACTTTTTCCACGAGATATTATCGTAGTAACTTTTACGCTCCGGCCTTGACGTCATCGGTGAAAGTCGATAATCTCTGCTCATTTCCGATTTCCGGTTTCCGGTTTTGAAATCAGTCCGGCAACTCCGATTAAGGCAATGAAGGCCTGACGGATCGGAAATCGAAAATCGGAAATCGAAAATCGGAAATTCATTATGCAGGGACGAAAAGTCATCCAGGCGGTTTTCTTTTTTCTGTTCTTCAGTATCGGTGCGGCCTCGCTGAGCAGCTCCATACTCTTTGACGATTTGATACAGTACTATCAGAACAAACAACTCCTGAGAGCTGCACAGGAATCTCTGGACCGGCTCGAATCTCTAAACACAGACTACGATGTACTGCTGGAGCGGCTGGAAGAAGACCCTAATCTTGTTATCGACCGCCTTGCCCCGGCTACACTTGGCACCAAACATGAGGATCCGAATACAGTTTATCCAAGGGCGACGAGCCGGCAGTTGGCCGCCGCACGCAAGGCCCTGAT
>CBDVBU010000472.1:0-2631 GCA_965372295.1 uncultured Phycisphaerae bacterium | reverse complement strand
GTCTGTCCCGGCTCCAGAAGGTTTATGCCGTCGTCGGTTACCATACTCCAGTTTGTATGCTTGCCGGAGCCATTCACGCCGGCAAAGGGCTTCTCATGCAGCAGACACACAAAATCATGCCGGAGAGCGACCTTTTTAAGCGTTTCCATGACCAGTTGATTATGGTCCGTAGCAACATTTACAGTCGCAAATACCGGCGCCAATTCGTACTGTGCCGGCGAGACTTCGTTATGCTGGGTCTTGGCCGATACACCTAACTTCCACAATTCCAAATTCAGCTCGTGCATGAACGATGCGACGCGCTCATGGAGCGTGCCGAAGTAATGATCGTCCATTTCCTGGCCTCTCGGAGAAGGGGCGCCGAACAGAGTTCTGCCCGTCAGAATCAAGTCAAGCCTCTTCTTGTAAAACGACCTTTCGATAAGGAAGTACTCCTGCTCGGGCCCGAGCGTTGCCGTTACACGTTTGGATGTCGTATTGCCGAGCGCTTTAAGAACGCGTGTCGCCTGCTTATTCAGAGCATCCATAGAACGAAGTAAAGGCGTCTTCTTATCCAGAGCATGCCCGATATACGAACAGAAGGCACTCGGTATATACAACGTTATATTGTCCCCGTTCTCCTTAATGAATACGGGCGATGTGCAGTCCCATGCTGTGTAGCCCCGGGCCTCGAACGTTGCCCTCAGTCCGCCGGAAGGAAACGACGATGCGTCCGGCTCACCCTGGCTGAGCTCCTTGCCGCTGAACTCCATGATCGTATTGCCCTGCGGCGTCGGGGATATGAACGAATCGTGCTTCTCGGCGGTCGATCCAGTCATCGGCTGGAACCAATGACAAAAATGTGCGGCCCCCCTCTCGACGGCCCAGTCTTTCATCGCGTTGGCGATAACATTGGCACTGGCGGAATCGAGCGGCTCATTTCCTTCGATCGTCTTTTTCAGGGATTTATAGACATCCTTGGGAAGACGCGAACGCATCACTATATCATTGAATACATTTGAGCCAAACAATTCGGTTACTGATTCACTTGGCTTTATCATGTTAAATCTCCCAAATATTTCAAAAACAACATTGTTTCTCCTTTTTACTTCTTTTACGAATTATGTCAATTTTTAACCAGTCGCTTTCTTAGCTTTTTCTCCGATTCGAGTGCGAACACACTCTTTCAAATCCAGCTTCTACCATGCAAAAGCCTGCATGCATAAAGAAAATCAGGAATGCTCCTATGAGAACCCAGACCATATCCAGGCCTTGTTTGACCTGATCAAGGTTCAGGCTTTCGACGCCGGCTATCAAATTGCTGTTGAAAGCAACCGTCAGGAAAGCGCCTGCTGCGCATATTTCCCATAGACTAATTTTTGAATTTCTCTCATTTACCATCACTTTTACGTCTTTATTGGCCGATTAGAACCAACTCAATTAACAGCCTTGGAAACAAACTATTACTAAACACACCTAAAGGCTGTTAGACAAGGGTTGGCAATTACCATGCCAGGTTGACCATTTGTTCTCAAAATACTTTTAAGCCTCTTTCTATAAAGCAATTATATGATTACGCGATAAGGTTCCAGTTTTTCGGAATATCTACATATTCGTAGATATTGATCACAAAAACTACGATATTGTATTTTTTGTCTTTATCAAGGAATGGGCCCCACCGTTTAAGGCGAGGCCTATTCCTCGGCCCAAAGGGCGCGAAGTGATGGTCGGAGTAAGTTTCCGGGGAGCTACCCTATGGCCTTGCTACCAACCTCGCCTGTGCGTATTCGTACGCACTTGCCCAGTTCCATGACGAATATCTTGCCGTCTCCGATTTGCCCTGTTTTGGCACCTTCAACGATTGCATCTATCGTCTTATCTACAAACTCTTCATTTACTGCTATCTCGAGTCTGACCTTCTTTAGCAGGTTGACCTCGAAGTCGATGCCGCGGTAACTTTCATGATAGCCTTTCTGTTCTCCACAGCCCAGGGCGTTTGTTACCGACATCTTGAACACTTTATTCTTATAGAGCGACTTCTTAACATCTTGAAGCTTATGTGGCTGAATATATGCTATTATTAATCTCACTGTTCTATCTCCAAAATAACAAACTAGTCATTATGTGGTTGTGAACACCTGGAATCCTGAATAGGCTTCCATCCCATGTTCGCCGATATCAAGCCCCTTGAGTTCTTCTTCGGACGATACGCGAAGTCCAACTGTCTTACTAAGTGCATAGAATAGCACCAGCCCAAGGCCGAAAGCCCAGACAAAAACTGTGCCGGCGCCAATAGCCTGGACACCAAGCTGTCTCAAACCACCGCCGTAGAAAAGTCCTGATTCCATGTTGAACAGCCCACAGGATAGCGTTCCCCATAATCCACAAACACCATGTACGCTAACGGCGCCAACAGGGTCATCAACTTTCAATACTTTATCAATGAATAATACGCTTAAAACGACCAGTATGCCACCAATAATCCCGATAATAAGTGCGCCAATCGGCGATACGCCATCACACGGAGCTGTGATAGAGACGAGACCTGCCAATGCTCCGTTCAAAGCCATTGATGCATCAGGTTTTTTCATTATAATCCAGGCAGTAAACATCGCAGAAATTGCCGCTGCGGCAGCAGCGATATTGGTGGTA
>CBDVBU010000471.1:0-2636 GCA_965372295.1 uncultured Phycisphaerae bacterium | reverse complement strand
GATGACAATCGATGACCTTCGGCTTGGATTACGATTATCCCGGCAGGCAGGATGGAACCAAACCGAATCGGATTGGCTGCGTTTTATGAACATGGAGCCTGAAGGTTGTTTTGTGGCGGAACTCAATGGATGCTCTGTCGGGACCACTACAACCTGTATCTTTGAGAACGTGGCCTGGATTGCCATGGTCATTGTAGATAAAAATGCGCGGGGGCAGGGTGTCGGCACAAAACTTTTGAAGCATTCTCTTGATTATCTTAACACACGAAAAGTAAAGACGGTTCGTCTTGATGCGACTCATGCGGGCCGGCCTATCTATGAGAAATTGGGATTTGTGCCGGAATACGAATTAGCCCGGTTCGAAGGCTTCGCACCGTCGAGTAGAAATCTGGGTGGCAGCCTCAAAGCCGTAGGCTTTGGGGATGGTGGGGAAGAGTCCATCCCCAAGCTGCGCTTGAGGCTGCCACCCTTCGAGGACTTGATTGAATTCGACAAGCAGATGACAGGGACAAATCGAGCGAAGATGCTTAGGTTGCTATTTGAGGAATTTCCGGGGAACACCCGTATTCTGACATACCATGACAAAATAGATGGTTTTGTCACCATGCGTCCGGGAGCAAATGCCTTACAAATTGGTCCGTGTGTAGCGACTATGAATTCCGGCCCTGATTTGTTATCCGATGCTTTGAACAGGTGTGCAGGAAAAGCCGTATTCGTTGATATACCTGTCGGCAATGTCCATGCTGTTAAAATCGTCGAGTCAAGCGGACTAACAATTCAGCGGCGTTTCATGAGGATGTGCCGGGGCGAGCGAATTAAGGACAATATCAAAGCAATTTGGGCCGGTTCGGGCCCTGAGAAAGGATGAAAAATCCTGCGAGAAAACATCGACGCAAAATCACTCCATCATCGTGAGCGATCATACCAGCGAAACAAGATAATAGATTATACTGGCAATAGTAACGCCGATTGAAATAATCATAGCAATGTTCCAAACCAGGGCTTTTGTGCCGCTTGGTTTGTTTTCGCCGAGATACTTTTTGCTGTTGTTGAGAATGAAGAAGGCAATGAAAGCGATCGGCAGCATCAGGCCGCAGATTGCTGAAGTTGGTATGGCGATCCAGGACCCAATATACTTCCAAAGGACCGCGCCAACTACAGCCGGCGCAGGAATAAGGCACGCCAGGCGGTAACGCCATCCGCCCGGCTCTACACCGAACACCTCGCAGGCGGCAAAGCCACAGATGAGCATATGCATAGTAATCGAACTCAGGGCCATTCCCAGTATTCCCAGCCCAAAAACGATTCGCGAAAAGAACATGCTCAAACCGGCGGATTCAAACATGGCTGCTGCTGTCATGGGTGAGAGTCTCGTGGATCCCGAAGCAAATTGTACAGGATCATAGATCGTGCACCCGGTAGCGATTACCATCAGCGAGGTCGCAATGCAAAACGGCAGAAGCATGCCGGTAATCAAATCGAACCTTGATAAGCCTCTATGTTCCTTGCCCCAACCTCTCGCAAGCAGGGTATAGGGAAAGAGGAACGTGGCGTTTATTCCGGTGGCCGCACTGAATGCCGCCATTACAATCGAGACTCCCCGCGGATCCGTCGGAATATACAGCGGAAGGAAACCTTTGAACAACTTGCCCCATTGCACTCCGCCGTCGATTGCCCGCCGCACTATCACAATCGTGAAAGCGAGAATAATCATCCAGACAAGGCCTTTTAGGGCCCGTTCGTAAAACCTGATACCTTTATGTCCGGTGCTGTACGTCCAGGCCACCGCAGTCGATATGGTCAAAACAACCAGGCCAATTACAATTAACACGATTGTCTGCACCGCGGATGATGAGGGTGTCCAGCCCGTTATTGCCTTGATCATGTCGTCCGTCATTCCGGCCGCCAGTGCGTACTGGGGCAAATGCCAGATGACTGTCGCCAGAAGGGCGCCAATAGCCCAACTCCAGGCGACGACCGGATGAATATAGCGCTTCATAGCATGAAAGGGACGCATGCCGGTTGACAAAGTTTGATAGGATATCGCCGAGAACATAACGATGCCGAGCACCATTGCCAACGGCTGAACCCAAAGTAATCTGTACTCCAGATATGCTCCGGCAAAAAGTGAGGCCATGGCACTTCCGCTTCCCAGCACTAAAGCGCTTTGCAGCCAGCCTGGCCCCGACTTGGCGAAATACCCTCGCCACCGCTGCAAGGAACTTTTACCTTCGAGTTCCGCAAGATCAGCTTTTTCTTTGGCGAGTATTTCGGGAACCGATGCAGTGAACATCGGTAATCCCTTCACTGAATTGCCCTTGTCGGAACTCTGATCTTGCCGGCCCTTGGTCATTGTAATATTCCTTTTCTTTTTATCAATGCTTGTAGAAGTATTATTTGCCTCATAGCAAATCCTTTATCGTTTGCCCTACGCTTGGGTGACGTTTAATCGCCGACTGAATCATGATGCGAACCTTCGTATCCAGATCGTCCAGAAATTGCTTGCTGACCCTGTTGGCCGACCACCCCTTACGGTTTTCCTGCGCCCAGCGAAGGGCGAATTTCTTGCATTGCGCCCGATTAATAAGACCACCGTTTGATGCCATATTCCCTCATCTCTATGAAAAAGCGGCCAG
>CBDVBU010000470.1:0-2661 GCA_965372295.1 uncultured Phycisphaerae bacterium | reverse complement strand
GGCAAATAGCAGTAGTAGGTCCCGGAATTTGACATGCCCACAAAAAGGCTTCTAACTTCCGCTTCACCGAGACCGGATCCGAAAAACGGACCGAGAGGTACATCCACGCTCGGCTTCTCCTGATTGTCGTAGAAAATCCTCAGAAAAATATGATTCAAAGCATAAGCATCCGGAGTGTAGAGAGGATTGATTTTAATGTGCTGAACAGTCCCGCCGGTACTCAGCGAAAACAACTCTACTTCCGGCATGGTTCCGCGGGCCGCTGCAGCAAGCGGCACCACTTTGCGAGTCACCCGGATATCTTCAGTTATTCGCTTTGGATCGCTGCCGCAACTTTGGAAAATGTCGATCAGTTTTGAATTGTCCTGCTTGTTTGTCCATGATGTGAGTGAAATATCCTTGTAGAGTTGATAATAGGTATTGTAGAAGCCGGCTGCTTTTTCGGTCGTGATTTTCAAATGCCGAGCGAAAGGTATCGGCATCGAGCAGCTAAAACCTCCGCTGGATATGAAAGAATGCGTTACCAGGGGGTAAACGAAAGGCCGATGCAGGCCGCTGAAGAATTCCCTGGCCTCGTACTCGATACGCGGCGTCTTTTCATTGTCGAAATAAAATCTGAGCTTGCCCCAGTGTAAATTGCGCCCGCTGCCGGTAAACCACAGGTTATAAACACAGCCGGGGCCATCTTCCTCAAAAATAACGTGCTCGCCTTTGTCATCAATGTAGAGTTGAGAGTAAGTTCCCCGAAAGCCATCGTCATTGCCGCCGGTCCGGTCATAGCTTGAAAGGTAATACGACTCGGCATTAGGATAGATATAAGGCAGCGACGATAAATTATCATAGAATTCCAGGCCAACCGGCTGGGCCTGCACATTGCCGGCAACAATCAGCAGGCAGGCGGCTAAACCAATGATTTTATTACTCATATTTCACCTGATATTATCAATCACAACGTACCCGGCTATTAACTATGTCCCATTGACGTTTAAGATACCAGATGAGTTCGGCGATATGAAATACATTTTGATATATTTTGCCAAAGCCACCGAGAGCTGGAATATCTGCTGAAAACATATTCTTGGCGCTTTTATCCGATCAACATATAATTCTGCAATTGGGTTCTTCCGGCCTTACTGCAAGGCGGGGGATTGCCAGGAATTCAAAATTTAAGAAAGGAGTAATTACGATGAGGACAATTCTGCTATATGTTGCTATTTGCCTGCTTGCGATTTTCGCCGGATGTGCGACTCAGCAATCGGCCAAAGAGGGCGGGAAGTTACAGTACGTGAAGACCGACACCGGCCGGTGGCTTATTCATGATGTTAATCGGCCTGCGCCGCCAAAAGTAGCGCCGGGAAAGGCGCCGGGCGATGCGACCATCTTGTTCGGTGGGACGGAACCGAATCTGTCGGAATGGACCGACACGAAGGGCAAAGAGTCGAAATGGATTGTGAGGGATGGTTACATGGAGGCCGTCAAGGACGCCGGCTACATCCAGACCAAAAGCAAGTTCGGCTCATGCCAATTACACGTTGAGTTTGCAACACCCGCAACGGTTAAGGGTTCCGGTCAGGGCCGGGGTAATAGCGGCGTATTCCTGATGGGACAATACGAGATACAGGTTCTCGATTCCTATAATAACCATACCTATCCTGACGGCCAGTGTGCTGCACTTTACGGCAGGGCTGTCCCTCTTGTCAATGCCTGCGCCAAACCCGGCGAGTGGCAATCGTATGATATCATTTTCCATCGTCCGATTTTCAAAGGTAAAAAGGTCGTAAGGAAGCCGACATTCACCGTACTTCATAACGGCGTACTCGTCCATGACCATGTCGTGCTGCAGGGTGGTACCGGTTGGGAAGGCCCACATGCTATATCCAACTTCAAGCTGCATGGCGACAAAGGGCCAATATCACTGCAGGATCACGGCAATCCGGTAAGATACCGCAATATCTGGATTCGCGAGCTTGCCGATTAAGAAATCGGACAAACCAACGTACTAAAATCCGGGACCTTCCTGCTAACAGAAGGTCCCGGCTTTGTTTCGTTTCCAGTAAGATCGTGCCGGATATTACACGTTTCACCGGGCATCAATTCTGATTAATTGCTTCTCTGGTAAAATGATGTGTCAAAACCTTATCGAGCCTGCCCGAAAACGCCGCCTCGATTTGCTCAAGGCTCCTTAGACCGAATATCCATGCGATGGCTACCGGGTCGGCCCTGTAATCGGTATGGCCTTCGTAGAATCCGTACCGCATTATATAATACGGCACTATCTCGCCGGTATGAATATGGGATAACTTCTTCAAAAGTGCCGCCATTTGATCTTTGGTAAGATTAGGATATTTCTCGCACAGGAATGACTTCTCATCCTGATTAGGCTCTCTCCATATCTCGATTTGAAACTTCTCCAGAATTTCATCATCGATACTCCTGTCAATTCAATTGTCTTGATACGAGCATATCTCAGACTCAATTTCTTTGTCACGATACTAAACAGGACGCACCTCTACCGCGAACGGTTGACAGATAATCCCTCCTTCGCCTGAAATTTACCGTATATTATTGTTCTATCTTGACGACTTGACTTTCGCACTTTTTAGTTTGTCTAATATCAATGGGCTATAATCAAAAACATACCAACCTTCCGATGATTGTATT
>CBDVBU010000469.1:0-2671 GCA_965372295.1 uncultured Phycisphaerae bacterium | reverse complement strand
GAGTTCTACAAGAAGGTCGAGGGAATCGGATACTACTATCTGATTTCTGTCCTGTCACCAGGCCGAATGCAACTCGTAGACCTCCAGAGATTTAACCTCGGCATTCCCACCCTTCGTGAAGATTTCGAGCGACTTCGAATTGTCGGCAAGAATCACGCCTATCGGCATATAAACTCTGCCGTCATTACCGAATATTTCAATCGAAGTTCGATCTACCAACAATTCTATGCTTATCTTGCCGTCCACCGGCTGCAAGGATGCCGTTTTCTTCTGACAGGACAGCTCCTGTTTCCGGACATTATAGACTACGGGAATATCTCGAACGATAAAGCCGATTTCCCGAATGTCACCGACCTGCAGCTCAGCACGAATATGAAAAAGCTCACCTGAGACGCCCGAAAGCAGATTCTCTCCCGGCTTTAAGGTTTTGTTCTTCCACCGCCATTGCTTCTTATGGAGTTTTTCGATTTCGCGAATGGGTCGAGCAAACATGCGTGGTCCTTCTTCGGTTGTCCGCAGAGTTAATGTCACCGGAAACAACATCATCTGATTGAACGGCATTTGCGGCATTGCGACCCGGCCCCAGGCTATCTGGATTCGCCGGCCATCGTTAACTGGAATATTACTGAACGTCTGGGAAGCATAGAAACAGTTGCCGTAATGGAAACGGATCGCATCCGTCTGGCTCTTGAATTGTTTTCCGTCGAAACCGCCGATCAGATACTCCCCGCTGCCGCCGTACAATATCCATTTTTTGTTATTCTCGTCCCCATCGACCGGCAGCGTGAAAAGTTCGGGGCACTCATGAAAGCACTTGATCTTGCTCTGCAATTCCCACGATTTCAAATCTTTGGACGTGAGAAATCCCATCGTACGATCATCCAGATATAACGCCATCACCCATTGACCTGTCGGCTCGTGCCAGATTACTTTTGGGTCGCGATTACTGCCGTTGATATGGCCCACAACCGGATTATGCTCATATACTTTCCAAGTTCTTCCGCGATCGTTGCTATAGGCGATCGACTGGGTGAATGGCTGGTCTTTGGACATCGGGTTCGTCCCGCCTGCGGAGGTGTAGATGCATACGATGACTTTTTCATCGCCGGTTTGGAAACCGGCGGTATTGTTCACATCGACAACCGCGGAACCGGAAAAAATCGTGCCCAGCCGATCGGGGTGAATCGCGTCACCCAGCTCTGTCCAGTGGATCATGTCCGTGCTGACCGCATGGCCCCAGGTCATATTACCCCAGTTCCAGCCGAAGGGATTATGCTGGTAGAACAGGTGATATTCTCCATCGTAGTAGACCATCCCGTTGGAATCGTTGTTCCAGCCTCGCCGGGAAGTGAAATGCAACTGCGGGCGCAGCTTTTCCCGGTAAACGTTTTCTTCGCCGATGTAAGTGTCTGCCTGATAGACCGAATCGAAGCCCTTATTTCCGGCCGGGTCGTACTTGTCAACGTGCAAAGTCGCCTGCTTTCCCTTGAATGCGCCGATCTCCAGAAACACCCAGAAGTCGGGTTTGTCGGGAGCCAGCTCGATTTCAAATTCCCGGACGACCTTGTCATTCATAACCAGATGGATCAGGCGTTTCTTTGCTCCGTTCTTGACGGGGAAGTTCAAATATTTCCTCTGCAACAAAAATTCCCGGGCCTTACTTGTTATCACGTCATCTTCTTGAGCGCCAGTGGCAGCCAAAGAGCCAGAGACCGCTATGAGAATAGCCAGCCAGAGTATTTTCATCGCATTTCCTTTCTCAAACTGGTCCTATGATTTGGATGTATTATCAAGATCAAGCGTATCGCCAACCTCTTTCTGCAACATTTTTAGCCGAGCCTTTAGTTTCTTGATTACGCCGGCGTTGGCCGGATCGTCGGCAAGGTTTTTCATCTCCAGCAGGTCGTCTTTGAGGTTGTAGAGCAGCGTTTTATTAATCTTCGGATAATAGATCATTTTATATCCGTCGGCGCTTACCATTCTCTGCAGGTCGATATAGCCACCGTATATGGCGTCGTAGCTGCTTTTGGCTTTGCCGTTAAGGAGCGGTATCAGGCTTTTGAACCGCACTTGTCGCGGCTTATCAACGCCGGCAAGTTCCAGCGTCGATGGCATGATGTCCTGAAGATAGACCGGCGCTGTAATCTTTCTGTTCTTCGGAACACCCGGCCCGGTAACCATCAGCGGTACTCTGACGCTGTGGTCATACATATTCTGTTTTCCCAGCAGGCCGTGATGACCTACCGCCAGTCCATGGTCGGCGGTGAAAAAGATATAAGTATTGTCGGCTTTTCCGGTTTTTTCGAGCGCATCGAGAATGCGTCCGACCTGCGCATCCATATGAGTTATAATCGCGTAATATTCCTGGCGGTTCACCTTGACGGCGTACTTCGTCCGGGGAAACGGAGCGAGCTTTTCGTCTCTTAGCTTTGCGCTGCAGCCGATTGAATCCTTGTAGGGATATTCCGGCAGGAAATTGGCGGGGACTTTGACGTTTTCCAGTGGGTACTTATCCACATACTGCTTCGGAGATTGCCTCGGGTCGTGCGGGGCGTTAAAGGCCAGGTACATGAAGAATGGCTTTTCGCTCTTCGAAGCATTTTCGAGAAAGTCCTCGGCATGGTCCCCGAGAACTTCGCTCCAGTGTTTGCCGCCTTTCCAATAGCCGCCA
>CBDVBU010000468.1:0-2690 GCA_965372295.1 uncultured Phycisphaerae bacterium | reverse complement strand
ATTATTCTGCCGTAGTTGCGTTTTATCATCTCTTTGGCGACTGCCTGGGCGCAGAAGAAATTACCCTTGAGATTGGTATCAAGGACGGTGTCCCAGTCCTCCCATGAAAAATCGGCGCTTGGTGTTCGGATATTCAAGCCGGCATTATTGACCAGAATGTCAATCTTGCCGTACTCTTCAATGGCCATCCGGACCATATTCTCAATATCGCTCTGCGAGAGCACGTCCATCTGAACGGCCAATGCTTTTCTGCCGAGAGATTCGATTTCCTGCTTGAATTCGGTCAGGTTCGACAACGTCCGGCTCGTAATTACCAAATCGGCGCCGGCTTTCGCAAGTGCCCTGCCGAAATACTGGCCAAGACCTCGGCTGGCCCCGGTTACAATGGCAACTTTGCCGGAAAGGTCAAACAAATCCTGCATCTTCGATTCCTCTGTCTTATGGTTCTAAAACGATTTTCAGCAAATTTTCCTCGGCCTTGAGTAATCGGTCGAAAGCATCCGGCCCTTCCTCCAGCGGCAAGACATCGCTTATCAAAGGTTCAACGTTGATCTTGCCCGAAGCGACGAGCTCTATACAATCGCGGAATTCACCGGAACTCGCATAAGAACCGGTGAAAGTATGCTCTTTGGCAACTAATTGCTGCAAGTCAAATTCGGCTTTCTTTTCCAGATTGCCTACGGCGACAATGTGTCCGCCCATTCTTGTTATGGAGACGGCATCTGCGAAAGTCTTTGCATAGCCGACCGCTTCGAGAGTAACGTTAGCTCCTTTACCTTCTGTTTCCTGCAGAACCGCCTCGGACAGATCCGACTTGAGCGGATTGATGAGCTTGTCGGCCCCGAGCTTTTTCGCCAGATCGAGCCGGAATTCGTTTATATCAACCGCGATAACTTTGGCGGCGCCCCGCAACTTGGCCGCCTGTAAGATAAAAAGGCCGATTGTCCCGGCTCCGATTACAACCACGGTATCGTTATTCGATACAGGCGCCCTGTTGGCGGCGTGAGTTCCGATCGATGCCGGTTCCAAAAGGGCCGCGTGGACGAACGATAATTCATCCGGAATTTTCGATACAATCCACGATGGCACGGCAACATATTCGGCAAAAGCACCGTGTCTTTTGAATGCCGGAACTGAGACGCCCAGGACTTGCCGTTTGTCACAGCGATTGAAAAGGCCCGTCCGGCAGGCCTCGCACTTGTTGCAATACACGGTCGAATCGAAGCAAACCCTGTCGCCCTTCTCAAAACCGCTCACATTCCTGCCAAGCCCTTCGACGATGCCGGCCGCCTCATGGCCCATAATCAGAGGAGGAATTCTCCTGCCGGTCTTGCCGGTGAAGCCGTGAACGTCCGAGCCGCAGATTCCACAGGCCTTGACGCGAATCAGCACATCATCGTCGCCGGCCACCGGATCGGGGAAATCCGAATATTCGAATGAATACGGTTTCGTGTAAATTAAAGCCTTCAATGAAGTTCTCCATTGATAAAGTTAAAGTAAACAGAAGCACAAAACTGGGCCTGATTTTAACTTGTGGTCAATGGTCTGTCCACTTTCTTTTGGATCTGTCTGTCCGGTCAGTCAGACAAAATCACATTCTTGCCGGTTTCTCCAGGCTCGAAAATGTGAATCTTTTCAGGATCAATATACATTTTTACTGCATCGTTCACCAGAAGTTTGGTGTGAGGATCAATGCCAGCAATGAATTTCTGCCCGGTGGGATGAGTCAGGTAAACGTCTGTCCTGTTACCGACCGGCTCAATGACGTTGACTGTTGCGGAAATAGCATTGTCGCTCTGTCCGGGAAAGTGCTGCGGCGAGATATCCTCCGGTCTTACTCCCAGGATCATCTGCTTGTCATAATAATCTCGTAATACGGTCCTCAGACGCTGCGGCAGCCTGACGGCATCATTGCCGATTGCAAAATACGCCGAATCGTTTTTGAGTTTTAGGTCGCCTGCGAAGAAGTTCATAGGCGGTGTGCCGAGAAAGCCGGCGACGAATTTATTGACCGGCCTCTCATAGACCTCCATCGGGCCGGCTGTCTGTTGAATTTCGCCGTCACGCACTACGCAAATCCTGTCGCCCAGGCTCATCGCTTCGGCCTGGTCGTGAGTAACATAAATGGTTGTTGTTCCAAATCGCTGATGCAGGCTTTTCAACTCCGCGCGGGTGGTGAGGCGCAGTCCGGCGTCGAGATTGCTTAAAGGCTCGTCGAACAGAAACACCCGGGGATTGCGAACGATAGCTCTGCCGAGAGCCGCCCGCTGGCGCTGGCCGCCGGACAAGGCCTTCGGTTTTCGATGCAGCAGATGTTGGATGCCCAGCAGCTTGGCAGTGTCTTCGACACGCTTTTTTATCTCAACTCTGGGGACGTTTCGCATTTTCAGGGCGAAAGCCATGTTCTGATAGGCGTTCATGTGAGGATACAAGGCGTAGTTCTGGAACACCATGGCGACGTCGCGGTCTCTCGGAGGCACATTATTGACAAGACTATCGCCGATATAAATATTGCCGGAGGTCATTTCCTCCAGACCGGCGATCATTCTCAACGTTGTGGTTTTTCCGCATCCGCTCGGCCCGACTATGACCATGAACTCGCCGTCGGCGACATCCAGATTGAAATTACGCACCGCCGTAACTTCGTCGTCAAAAACCTTGGTTACATTTTCCAATAAAACGCGGGCCAT
>CBDVBU010000467.1:0-2709 GCA_965372295.1 uncultured Phycisphaerae bacterium | reverse complement strand
ATAGAGGGCCTACTATTATGCTCACAACAGGCTTACAGATGTCTGTTTGTTCTATATTTCATCACATTGTAATTGAAAGGAGATTACAGTCATGGCAGACAAGTGGGAGTTTTACAAAGATGCTGCTGGTGAGTGGCGCTGGAGGTGTACCGCTCCCAACAACGAGATAGTTGGCGCCTCAACAGAGGGATACCACAACAAGTCCGACTGTGAAGCTAATGCCCGCCGGCTCTGTTGGCTTGGTGATTGAGCCAACTGTCCAACCAGAATAGCGCCTTGTTCTCTGGCTTGCTTCTCGGCGTCTTCTCAGGACAAGGCGCTAATTCCTGGCCCTTGACGTTTCAGGCAGTACTCTCAGCCCTTGAGGACGGCCAAGGGGACCATTCGGGCAACGGTTTTGGCCCAGCCGCACTCGACGACTATTCGGACAACCTCGTCGATGTCTTTGTAGGCGCCCGGTGCTTCTTCTTTTATTTTGCGCCTGTCGCCGGTGATGAGCTTTACGCCCTCCATGCTGCGTTTGAATTGCTCGTCGCTAATCAAAGCGGGCGTAACAATCCTGCCTCTGCGGGATTTTCCGCGAGCGGCTGTGCGGCTCATCACCCTGCCGGCACCATGGTTGACCGAACTGAGGGATTCGGCGGAATCGCCGGTTCCGACGAGCAGATAACTAGCAGTCCCCATCGAGCCGGGGGTAATTATGGGCTGGCCCGTTTGTGCGAAAACGCTCGCCGCCATGCGCTTTGGGCCAAAGGCGCGGGTGGCGCCTTTGCGGTGTACCCAAAGGCGGTTGCCGCTGTGCGTTTCGAGCTTGGCCATATTGTGGGTGACATCGTAGATAAGCTTCAGCGGTGTCGGGCCAAACATTCTGTTAAAGCAGCGCCTGACAAGCAGAGCCATAATGTGACGATTGGTAAATCCGAAGTTGGCGGCGGCGGCCATTGCTGCGATATAGTTTTTGCCGGGGTTGCTGTTTGTGGACAGATATGAGAGCATTTTGGGCCGGTCGGCATTCTCAGGTCTGGCGGCGGCGACATTCATATATTGGTCGGCAACTTCATAGCCGAACCGGCGCGAACCGGAGTGTATCATCACAACTATCTGGTTTTTAAAAAGACCGAAAGTCTTTGCCAAAGCGGCGTCCAATATCTCATGGACATATTGGATTTCAATAAAGTGGTTTCCGCCTCCGAGCGTGCCGAGCTGGTTGCGACCCTTTTGAATCGCAACTTTCGGGACCGCGCCGGGATTGGCGGGCAGGTGGCCGTTCTCCTCGATTCTTTGGAGGTCATCAGCAAATTGATCCGGGTCGAAGGCTTCCCACACCCGGTGGCCGCTTCGTTGTGCGAGGGCCGGCACGGCAGCGACTCCCTGGTTAATAACAGCTTCGATCCCTGCTTTGTCCAACTGTAAATTTTCTCTGCCCTCGCCGAGCGGGACATCGCGTGCAATATCGGCGGCAATTTTTTCGGTGTTGATTTCGCCCTTTGAAAATGGAGTATGCAGCAGCCTCATGCCGCAATTAATATCGTACCCGACCGCTGGAGGCATAATTGCATTTTCCAGCCCCAGCACAGCTCCGATAGGTATGCCGAAGCCTACGTGGATATCAGCGGTAGCGAGGACTTTTCTTGCCGGCGGCAATGAAGCAGCGTCGTAAAGCTGACGGACGGCACCGGGTTCGAGCTTGATAGCCCTCGATGCGAAAATGGTGGCGTCGGTCACCATTTTGCCACGGCGTTCCATACGCAGGCGAAGAGGGTCTATGCGAACAAGTTTTGGAGCCGGTTCAGACATTCTCATAGTCCATCGGCAAAAACAAATAGTTACGGCTTTTATTTAAAATCAAATGTATTCTACCAGCTTTTATCGGAAAGTTAAGACCAAACAGGCAAACAACAGAAAGATGGACTTTAAACGCCCCTGAATTCACTTGACAAAAGCCGGTTTTAAAGTTAAAGTGGATAACGTTGAACGCAGATATAGCTGGGAATTGTCTATTTCAATGCCGGTGATTTTTTAGGGTGTTTGCAAAATGAAGATAAAATGGGCGTTTTTTACTGTTCTGACAGCATTTTTTGTCTTAACAATCAATTCGAATGCAGTAGCCGTCAATACGAGAAATATTGATGCCGTACTTAAAAAAAGCGTTATTGATGATCAGGACAAAACAATCATTGATGATTTTCTTACCAAAGCGGTGCTGGAATTAGTCAAAACCAAGGATTTTACTTCCATAGCAAAGCTTCGCTCTGTCATTCTGAGCAGGAAGAGCGCCCAAAGCCAATACGCTCAACAGTTCTCCGAATCAGCTTATCAACATATCCAGGCAGGCTTTGCGCAGGCCCAAACCTTAAGGCCCCAAGAGCGAAAAACCAATGTTACTATTAGTCTCCTGATTTTGATCGATGGCCTGGAAGACCTGCGTTTGGCAGATTTGGCTCTGGGCATGTTAAAAGATAAGAATATGGTTATTCGATACTGGGCAGTCCATTGCCTTACCAATCCAGCCATTGTAGAACAGCTAAACTCGGGGCCAACATCGAATCCCGAACTTGCCACGACCATCACAGAACAGATCAAAGAGGTGGTCCAGACCAGTAAACCCGAAATAATAGTTCATATAGCCAGATTCGCAACAAATATAAACATTCCGGAGGGCGAGGAATTGCTGCTGCAGGTAGCCGATGAACGAATTAAAAGATACGC
>CBDVBU010000466.1:0-2709 GCA_965372295.1 uncultured Phycisphaerae bacterium | reverse complement strand
CCGTCGCGCTTGCCGATCCAGATTTGATTCGGCGCCTCGGATTCCCACGCGACGGCTTGCTTCGAACCGTCCATTTCGAAATAGAGCCTGTTCTTCCTTCCTGCGGCAACCTGGTTGACGGTCATCACCCCCCGGCCCTCGTTTTCAAATCTAAAGAGAACCGTTGCATAGTCCTCCGTATTTATGGGCATGTCCTGATAGTCTTCGGGCTTGAGGACCTTGCCGGCATAGGTCTCGACGGGCTTCAACGGTTTCTTCCTGATCTTGTGAAACGTCGCAAAATCGGCGCAGACTTCCACGATTTTAAGCCCCGTGACAAACTCGATCAGATCCATCCAGTGAGAGCCGATATCAGCGATGGCCCTGGACTGGCCGGATTTCTCCGGCTCTAATCGCCAATTGTAGTCCGTCGGATGAAACAGCCAGTCCTGCAGATAAGAGCCCTGTACGGCAAAGACCTCCCCGACGTCACCTTTGTCAACCATCAATCGAATCTGCCTCATCAGCGGATAGTAACGTATATTAAAATTGACGGCATTGACAAGGCCCGTCTTTTCCGCCAGCTCTACGAGCTGCTCCGCCTCGGCAACGCTTACGGCAAGAGGCTTTTCGCATATAACGTGTTTTCCGGCCTCCATGACCGCTTTAGCCATTTCATAATGCAGGTAATTCGGCGAACAGATGTGAACGCTCTGAATATTGCCGTCCTTTAGAAGTTCTCTATAGTCGCCGTAATGCCGGTCGATCCCGAGCATCTCGGCCTTCGATTTAGCAACGTCATCGGAGTATTCCGCCAGGGCGACAACGTCGATATTGCCAAGCCGCCTGAGTGCCTCAATATGTGCCGGACCGATGAATCCAGTGCCTATGACACCGACTCTGATTTTTTCCATGTCTCTGATTCCTTACATCCAATCCACTGTTATTACAAATCAATGCCGGACGGCAAATTCGAAATCAGTTCGTTATTAGCATTAAGCCTGGCGCCTTTTTCGATGGCAAGCGCAACGTTTGCTCCGTCCGTCACTGCTCCTCGCACGTTTCTGACGTTCTTGGAATCCCCGATCCTGACCACGGCAAGACCTGCCTTCAGAAGGCTGTCGTATATGTAGTCATTAGGCTCTACCCTGGCAAGAACGAGCGTGTCGGTTTTCACTTCAGATCGCTCGAATGTATTACTGACCACAATCACCGTGCCGTCTTTCTTGATTTCCAGGATCGACGAGCCGGGGACAATCCGGACAGCGTTTTTGTAAGTCTTGCTC
This sequence comes from uncultured Phycisphaerae bacterium, assembly GCA_965372295.1. Lineage (GTDB taxonomy): Bacteria > Planctomycetota > Phycisphaerae > Sedimentisphaerales > Anaerobacaceae > JAFGPJ01. The sequence goes on along the minus strand of CBDVBU010000466.1, from coordinate 1,444 downwards.
TTTAGGCCTTCGCCGTTGCCGCAGGCAAAGCGTTTCAGCATCACATCCCGATGGCACGGCTCCATCCACTCGGCAAAGTCGCGATTCTCAGTGACAATCGTGACCTTCCTGCCGTCACAGCCGAGCTTTTCAGCAGCGTCGGCGGCGCCAAAATGATCGCCCCAAATCAGTACGTTCCGGCCGCATTCGACCGGCTTTGCCTTGCCTTTTGGATAGTACTCACATTTCGTGCTCTTGCACCGCAGAACATCCTCGAACGTAACCACGAAGGGCAAGTCGATTCCAGGGACGTCCGGCTTTACAACCCTGCCTCCCGCGGCAAGCAAAACAACATCGAATGCTTTCAAGTCTGCAACTTTCGGCTCTGTACTATATTTCACTTCGATACCGAGCTTCTTAATCTGTTGCCGGAGCCAATCGGCGTACCAGCGCATTTTATTCTTGCCCGGCACAGTGCAGCAATACAGAATCGCACCGCCCAGCTCGCCGCTTCTCTCAAATATCGTGACTTTGTGTCCGCGCAGCGCCGAGATGCGGGCGGCCTCCATCCCCGCGGGCCCGCCGCCTACGACTGCAACTTTACAGGCCTTCCCGGCGGGCTGCAAATGTATGAATCTCTCATCCCCTATCGCCGGGTTGATGGCGCATCGCATGTCGCGCCTGATCATCAGCGATTCCTGCCAGCAACCGACGAGGCAGGAAATACAACGCCGGATTTCTTGCTTCTTACCGGCCCTGGCCTTGTTCGCCCAGTACGGATCGGCAATCAACTGCCGGCACATTCCGACCATATCGGTCTTGCCCTCAGCCACTATCTTCTCACAGTAATCCGGGTTCCTCAAAGAATGGCTGGTAATCACAGGTATCTTGACGTGCTTTTTGACCTCCTCGGCCGTGTAAGTATTCCAGCCTTCGGGATAGTACATCGGGTCCATAACCGCTCCGGGCGATTCGAATATCCCCGCAGTGATATCGACGTAGGCCAAACCCATATCTTCCATGAGCTTCGCCACCCTGACGGTCTCATCGAGCGTCCGTCCACCTTCTATCCATTCATCGCCCGAATAGCGAATGCCCAGAGGATAATCCTTGCCGCATTTCATTTGAATCCGCGTAACAATCTCCATCGTGAAGCGCATCCTGCCCATGAAACTGCCGCCGAAACGGTCGTTTCGCTTATTCACAAACGGACTCATGAATTGTGCGATCAGGTAGCCGTGGGCGGCGTGAAGTTCCACCGAATCAAAACCCGCCTGCTGCACCCGCCAGGCGGCTTCGCCGAACTTCTCAATCAGGTCGTATATCTCCTCGACTGTCATGGCGCGTATCGATTTGCCCTGGGCGATGTTCTCGGCGTATATGACCTCGTGACCGGCCGAGCCAGGGACATCCAGCACGTGATCGCTGGCGGACATCAGGTTCTTACGGGGCCAGGCCGCCTGCC
>CBDVBU010000465.1:0-2715 GCA_965372295.1 uncultured Phycisphaerae bacterium | reverse complement strand
ACGCACGTTTTATCACCGGCGACTTAGCCGAGCTTATGGTGCAGGCTGGCTTTAAGACTTTCTATCTTGGCTTCGAGAGCGCATCTCAGCAGTGGCAGAAACGCACCGGCTCGAAAGTTTTCTCCGAAGAGCTTGAGCAGGCGACTCGATACCTTCTCACCGCCGGTGCCGAACCTGCAAACATCACGGCGTATCAAATCCTCGGTCATCCGCATATTAACATTCAGGAGCTTGAAGCCTCGATGCGTTTTGTCAATAGTCTCGGCATTCGGGGAATGTTGGCCGACTTCTCGCCGATCCCCGGAACTCCCGACGGAGAATACTGCCGTAAATGGATCGATCTGGACGAGCCGTTAATGCACAATAAAACAGCCTTTCCCATCATCCTGCTGGGCTTCGAAGAGAGCAACCGGCTCAAAGACGTCCAGCGAAAACTCAATCGTTCGCTCCTAACTTAATAGTCAAATTGATTTTAACGTCTTTAATTGGTATATTTGCGTGTTAATTTCAAATTTCAAATTTAATATTTCAGATTGTAATGTGTTAGGTATAAGCTATGGCAACTTACAAATCGTTTGAAGATTTACCGGTATGGCAAAGGTATCGAGAACTTGGAGTATCCATCTATAAAGCTACGGCTGAAGGAAAACTAAGAAATGATTATGGATTGAAGGATCAAATCCAAAGAGCCGCTGTTTCAGTATCAAGTAATATTGCAGAAGGTTTCGAAAGAGGATCAAAACGCGAATTCATTCAATTTCTATATATAGCCAAGGGTTCTTGCGGCGAACTACGCTCGCAACTATATATTGCGAAAGACCTTGGCTATTTAGACAATGACTATTCCCAAACTCTTATCAAGTCTGCCGATAATACATCAAGGCAGATAAGCGGATTCATCAAATATCTAAAGAATACTCGATTCTTAGGTGATAAGTTCAAGACTGAGCAATCTTAAATCTGAAATTTGTAATATGAAATGACCATGAAATCTGAAATCTCAAATTTGAAATTACTTGTCAAAAGCTTCGGATGTCAGATGAACAAGCTGGACACGGCTCTGGTGACTTCTTCGCTCGAAGAGGCTGGATTCAGCCTGACAGACAGCGTAAAGGAAGCCGATGTCGTTCTGATAAATACCTGCTCGGTGCGGGAGCATGCCGAGCAGCGGGTGCTTTCGCACCTGGGGCATCTCAAGCACATCAAGGAATCCCGCCCGGATCTGGTGGTCGGCGTCATAGGCTGTATGGCCCAGAGGCTCGGCGTTAAACTGCTTGAACACAAGGCGGTCAATATCGTCTGCGGCCCGGCGGAAATACCACAGATAAAGAAGCTTATCACGGAAGCTCTGAAAGAAAGAAAGAAAAGCCTGGCGGTAACGGAAAAAATCCGCCGGAAGGCCCCTGAGGAGCAAAGTCAGGCGCTCGAAGAATTCGAATCGGCCTACGGCATCAATGACCAGTCGATCACGGCCCAGGCATTCGTCCGCGTAATGCGAGGCTGCAATAATTTCTGCTCGTACTGTGTCGTTCCGTATGTGCGCGGGCCTGAAGTGTCCCGGCCGCCCGAAGCAATAATCGAGCAGATAAAGAAATTGGCAGACCATGGTGTCAAACAAATCACGCTCCTGGGCCAGACGGTTAATTCGTACAAATACAAACAAGGCGAAAATACCTGGTGTCTGGCGGATTTGCTCGATGCGGCAGGAAATATCGAAGGAGTCGAATGGCTCCGGTTCGTGACAAGCTACCCATCCGAGGAGTTCTTCGACGAGATTATGCAGGTCATGGCCGGCTCTTCCAAGGTCTGCGAGTATCTGCATATACCCGCCCAAAGCGGCTCGGATAGAATCCTGCGCGCGATGAATCGTAATTATACTGCCGCCTGGTACCTGGAGCTTCTCGATCGGGCAAGAGCGATTGTGCCTGGCATCTCAATAGCGGGCGATTTTATCGTAGGCTTTCCGGGCGAAACCGAAGAAGATTTTGAAGCTACGGTGGACCTGGTCAAGAAAGCCATGTACAAAAACGCCTTCATTTTCAAATACTCCCCCCGGCCCGGCACGACCTCGGACAAACGGTTGCAGGATACTGTTCCCGTCGAAGTCAAGCAGAGGCGAAATATCGAACTGCTGGACGTGCAGGAAAAAATAAGCGATGAACTCAGCCGGGACTTTCTGGGTAAACAAGTGAAGGTCCTGGTCGAAGGCTTAAGTAAGAAACCACATCTAAATTCCACTGAGGGCGGTGAAAATCCGCAGTTGGTCGCTCGGACAGCAACGGATTACATTGTCGTCTTCAACGGGCCAGTGTCACTGGCCGGCCAATTCTCAGATGTAAATATTACGAAGACTTCGCCGCTCACGCTTTTCGGCAAACGCAGCTAACCTGCCCTGAATGTCTCATTTTCCAAAAAGGGCCGACGGCATCTGGACAACGCAGAAATAGCCGAACACAAGAAAAGCGATCACCAATCCGACTGCGAATATCCAGTTTGGCTTGAGCACGCGCGCGGCTTCAGCACTGAGCAATTTGGGCATCACTACAAATAGACCGACCGCCACCAGGATTGCTTGCAGCGGAGTCAGGAGCAGGCCGTCCAGCAGAGCGGCGAACTGCACCAGGACCACGGGCTTATCCTTGAAGCAAAAGACGATGACTATGTTCGCACACAAAAAGAAGAGCAAAAACAGCCGGAACTGCCATTTCCACGAGA
>CBDVBU010000464.1:0-2715 GCA_965372295.1 uncultured Phycisphaerae bacterium | reverse complement strand
CTAGTGAGTTGTTCCCGCTCGCCCGTCTCGTAATCCTCAAAGTCAAAACCGGGGGAACTTCACGTCACCTTGTCGGCGTCACGACTCCAACCGGTACCGGTAACCCACCCAGAGCGCCAGCGTCGGGTGGGATTTCTCATCTTCGCACATGGGAACTCACCTGTCGCTCCGCTTTAGGTGGGGTACCGGAGTATTTCTGGGCGGCAGACGTCCTCGTCTGCCCCTGTATCCACGTGGCGCACGAGGACGTACACCACGCACAAACTCTTGTGGTGGCCGAATCTTCAGATTCGGCCACAGGTTAGACAGGCTACACCTGCCCGCCGAGTCTGAAGAGTTGCGGGCACAACGAGAATCGTTCTTGCCTTTGTCATTCCCGCGAAGGCGGGAATCCCTCCTGTCGCTTCGCTATAGGTGGGGTAGCATTGTGATTGTCGGCGGTAACAGTGCAGGTGATTCTAGCAGTTTCTGCCTAGAGCCATGGGGGATGATGATAGGTAACACTACGGTCATCTCCAGATGGGGCTACCCATTTACAAGCATACTTATAGGAAGCCTTGTGTGCTGCAGGCAGTGATGGCATCACCTTCTCAAAATCCTCGAGGGTAACCACTTCACGGTTGATGCCGAAGGCGAAGAAGAAAGGCACTTCAACGGCCTTTATGTCCTCGAGATCATGCTTCATGTATCGCAATGCCATTAGGTAACCTTGGACGTATGCAACATCGTCATATCGCTTTTCCCGGAGCTTCTGCCTTCTGATTGACAAATAAATGTCAAAAATCTCGGCGGTCCTCGCAGGATCTGAGTACTCACCAGTCGACTGCCGTTGGAGAGCCCTTTGAAAGGCATGACACATTCCGTCTTGGTATGCTAAAGCGTAGATAATCTGTGGGAATTCGACATGGCTGTACTTGTCCCGGAGCTCACGATGCTGCAGTGTGATCAAGTACAGTAGAGTCGATATCTCGTCATAGAGGTCGTCCGAATGCATCCAGCCCTGGTTTACAGCGTGCTTCTTTATCTGGCTTATGAAGTAGGTCCCATCAGTGATAATTGGGATTACTCCCATGTCTCTATAACGGTTTTCCTCGTCCACGAATGGCGCAACAATGTACGCTTGCTTATGTAGGCCCCTCATTTGCCTCAGTACGAAACTGTAGATGTTCTTAAAATCGGAGTCGTTCATCGAATAGCCAATAAAGACAATGGTCTGAGTCGCAAGGATTGTCTTCAGTATGCTTCCGAGAACACCTTTATCGAGGTCCTTTCGACACTTCCTATAGTCGGCGCTGGTTGCTACTACTGAACCGTAGTTGTTTATTGATCCATGTATCTTCAGAACTTTTCTCTCAGAATCGTTCCAGAACGCTAAGTCCTCGTCCGTAACGAATGGCGTCGCATTACAGACATCTTCAAAAAAGGTGTCCCAGTTGGTGGTTATTATGGTCTGAATTGGGAAAAAGGTGGCCAGCTCCTGGTGGAATCTGGTAGCGAAACCGAACAGCTCCGGAAATGATGCGATGCATTCAAAGCGATCGCGGATTTTCTTCAGGAGCTTGTATCTTCCGTTGGGCTGTCGGCAGTAATCCTCCATTAGCGAAGGGAATGGCAACTTACAGTTTTCTTTATTGAGTTCTTCAGCTACATCATCATACAGTGTGAACTTCAATACGTTTCGGGATTCTGTACTTATGCCTGAGCCAGCGAATAAAGCGACCCGGCCACCCAGGAAGTCACTGACCAGATCGTCTGCCATGTCAAAATGGTGGTCGTGTTTGCAGAAGAAGCAGTTGCAATTCCTCTCTTTTGTGCCGTTTTGCCTTCCGCTTGTGTTCCCTTCTTGCTGTTTCCGCTTTGTCATATATCCTTCATGCTGTACGATTTGCAATGACAGCCGGGTGGCCCAGGGTTTGCCCTGGGTTTCCAGAGATTGATACTAACTCTTACTTCCAGCCCCAATCTACCCCCGTCCATCCACGATGTAAAGTAGTTTCGTTGTCGGCGGAGACACGCCCTGCCCCTACGCGATAAAACATGCGCGCCCGTGGCGCACGAGGACGTACACCACGCACAAACTCTTGTGGTGGTCGAGTCTTCAGACTCGGCCACAATAGCCCTCACAAGAACAGTACCAATTCCTCCCAAAATGCGGCGGCACAACCGTCAATAAAGGACCAGAAGAGTAGGGCGGGTCCGTCTTCGCCGAAGGCCCGCCGTAGGAGGGAACCCGCCACCGTCGGCAGGTTTGAAGACAAACCTGCCCTACAAGACTTACTCAAGCCGTCTTCGGAATCACCACCGATGCTGTTAAGTGAATACAAAAATCCGCAAAACGAACCCATTTCCCCACCGTGCTGGATGGCCATCTCAAACCTTGGTTGGGGCGGGTTCATGTGTGGTGTCGGGCGACCCCGCCCGACGCCTGCCTTCACGCGTGATGGCTGTCAGGCAAGTTGCTGGATAGCATCTGATAATGGCCTGCAGCTCACCACCGATACTCCGCCGAGAGGCGGAAGGTGGCGTCGAGGTCGGAGTGATGCAGGTAAGCGAAGTCGATTGCGAGGTTTCTGACATTCAGGCCGCCGCCGGCTGTGAAGCGGCCGATATCGAAACCGGCGCGTCCGAAAACCATCTCACGCCAACCCAACTCCCAACCGTAGTGAGCATCCAGCGAAAGCGAACCACTCCAGTACTGAGAGGCATGTCTCAGGT
>CBDVBU010000463.1:0-2723 GCA_965372295.1 uncultured Phycisphaerae bacterium | reverse complement strand
TTTGTGATAGCTTCAAAAGTCCCGCGCTCGTGCTTCATATAGCCCTTGGCAGTCTCGACAAGGTTGGGAATCAGATTGTGCCGGCGCTTCAACTGGACATCAATTTGTGACCAGGCATTATCGACCTGATTACGAAGTCGAACCAAAGCATTGTAGATGCCAATGGCAAAAATAATCAGCAGAATCGGAATACCAACCAGGATGAGGATCGCTATAAGGATCGGTGCTCCCATAGGTTTTCTCCTTTATCGAAGGCTTCTTGCTTTCAGTCCCTTTGCTTTATTTTTGAGGATGATTATCGCGACAACAACGACTGCCAGGACGATCAGTGCTACTTTGGTCGGCATATTCATGGCGAGGATGGGTGATAGCTCGGTCAACATGATCTTTCTCCTTTCACTAAACTCGATTGTAACCAAATATATCGCTCAACAACTTTTGAATTTTATTGTCTTTGTCCAATTCGGCTCTGTCAAAGATATCCTGCAGTTCACCTTTATCAAACCACAGACCGTCACCTCTGCGGCACTTGTCTATGAGCAGGACAGGTTTGGAAGAGCCGATGACAATTTTCTGCATTTTTTTGTCGCAGATAGGGCATTTCCTTATTCTCTCGTCGCTTTCGGAATCGATTTTAAAGGAATCGAGCAGGCATTTAGCCTTATCAGGCTCGTTGAGCAAAAGTTCGAGTTCACCGGCATCGAGCCAGATGCCGCCGCAATCGGTGCAATAATCGATTTCAACGTCTTCAAGCTCAAGCGTGATCATCGCGTTTTTACAAGCTGGACAATCCATATTTCAAAAACTCAAGATTTAAGAGCCTAAAACCAATGGGTACTCCTGCAATCTTACCGGCAAGTACCTACTGCTTTGGCTGGGTAATTCTACCATATAAGACGCAGGGCCGCATAAAAAATTTCAAAAATAACGTATAAAAATCGAGAATATCCAAATGTTTCGGTACGAAACCTCTGGAAATATTTGTGCTTGACGAGGGCGGGGTAATTGATTAGTAATTGCTGCAAGAAATAAAAGGATAGATTCTTGTTTACAAAAGCATAAGAAGTTACGCCAACTAAAGGTATCGGATTATGATAGTTGATTGTCATACCCATATAAAACCGGCTGCTGAAGATACTGGAACGTCCGAGCATCTTGCAGCGGCAGAAACAGTCGATGTATGCATCGTATTGGCGACATCGGACGGGCCGAGCGATGAGATCAATAAGAAATTGTCCCAATATGTAAACGTACATAAAGAGAAAATGGCCGGCTTTGCAGTCGTGGAGCCGGGAACAGACAAGATTAGTACGAATCATTTAAAATCCATTCCGGATAAACTGGGGCTTAAGGGAGCAGTTCTATATTGCTCGGCCTGCGGTTTCCATCCTACCCATAGCCGGGCGATGAGGTTTTATGAATCGGCGCAGGAGCTTGGCCTTCCCGTTTTTTTTCACAACGCAGTGGATCCGACGAGAACGGATGCCGTGCTGGAGTATGCCCAGCCGTTCCTTCTGGATGAAGTTGCCCGAGAATTCGCTAATTTAAAAATAATCATCGGAAACATGGGCGTGCCGTTTGTCGAGCAAACTTTGTCGATAGTAGCCAGGCACAAAAACGTATATGCGGATTTAACAATATACCCGGGCAGGGTCTGGCAAACTTACAATATGGTAGTGGCGGCATACGAGCACGGCGTTATGGATAAACTTTTATTCGGGAGCGGATTCCCATCAGCCAGCGCCGGCCAGTGCATAGAAACATTGCTCGGCTTTAACATGCTGCTGGCCGATACGAATTTACCGACGGTTCCACGAGGTAATATTCGAAATATCATAGAACGGGACACGCTGGAATTGCTCGGAATAAAAAATGAGAGCACAGAAGTAGAAGAAATAAAAAGCGAGAAAACCAAAGGACATAAGAGCATCCGCGTAAAGAAGGAAAAAGGGAAGAAAAACAACGATGACTGAGCTTCTGGAAGAGCGAAGAGAAAGCTGGGGGACACGTGGTGGTTTTATTCTGGCGGCTGTTGGCTCGGCAGTCGGGCTCGGCAATCTTTGGGGATTTCCATACAAACTGTACAGCTACGGGGGCGGGGCATTTCTGATTCCATACATAGTTGCCCTGCTTTTGATTGGCATCCCCATTATGATCCTTGAGTTCAGCATAGGTCATTACACCCAACGGGCGGCGCCCGACGCATTCAAACGCGGGCACAGACGTTTCGAGATTGTAGGCTGGTGGGGAATCATCCTGGCTTTTGTGATAATCACTTATTACCCTGTGATTTTAGCGTATTGTTTCAGCTTTTTATGGTATAGCATTGTCGGGATCTTTACCGGCGGAGAACTGCCCTGGGCGGGTAAAGGAATAGAAGGCGTCGAGAACGCCAAGCTTTTCTTTAACGAAACATATCTTGGCAAAATCGACATCGAAGATGCCCGTTTCTATCTCGGATCCATCCGATGGAACCTGGTGTTGCCGCTGGCTATCACCTGGGCGGCAATGTACTTCTGTATATTCAGGGGTGTACGCCTCGTAGGCAAGATCGTCTGGCTCACAGTTCCATTGCCCTGGCTAATGCTCGCGATCCTTGCAGTGCGAGGACTGACACTCGAAGGCAGCATGCAGGGCCTGGCGTACTATCTCGATCCCGTTTGGTCCGAACTCGCAAAACCTGTTACATGGCGCTATGCAATCGGACAGGTATTCTTTTCATT
>CBDVBU010000462.1:0-2743 GCA_965372295.1 uncultured Phycisphaerae bacterium | reverse complement strand
CAGCGGCAAAAATACCCGTCTGGCCGACCAAAAGCATGCTGAGCAACACAGGCGCGGCAAGTGGAGCGGTGGATGTCATTGCAGCGCTTTGTGCGATGCGAGATGGAAAAATCCCCGCTGCGAAAAATTGCGATAAAAAAGCTGCCGACTGCAATCTGAATATTGTAAAAGAACCGCGAGAAGTTGAAGTTCGTTACGTGCTATGCTGTAGCTATACATACGGCGGACAAACGGCCGCTATTGTATTGAAGAAGACAAATTGAATATCCAATATCGAATAACGAATATTGAATAATGACTGAAAGAGTAGTAATAACCGGAATGGGGATTGTTTGCCCTCTGGGGCACGATGTCGAAACGCTCTGGCAAGCCATATTAGCGGGAAAAAGCGGAGTTGCAAAAACCACAATTTTCGACGCTTCGACTTTTCCCACGACGTTCGATGCCGAAGTCAAAGATTACGACCATGCACAATACATTAAGAATCCTCAACTGCACGAGCACAGCAACCGTGGTGCAGGTTTTGTCGTCGGGGCGGCGGTTCAGGCATGCCAGCAGGCGGGTATTGACGTTGAAACCGAAGAACCAACTGACGGTATAGACCGAACCGGCTTAGGGATTTATTTGGGGGCGGGTGAAGGTTCCGTTGACAATGATGTATTTTTTGCCGCAATCGTCGAAGGATGGGACTCAGAGAAAGACGAGATGGACTGGGGCCGGTGGGCACAAGTCGCTTTCGGCCGGATGAATCCTATGTGCGAGCTTGAGCAGGAGCCGAACATGCCCGCCGCTCATCTGGCCATGCTTACCGGTGCCCGCGGGACGACACGGAGTTGTCTGACGGCCTGTGCGGCCAGCACACAGGCTATTGGTGAAGCAACCATGCTGATTCGCAAAGGCGATGCGGACGTTATCGTCGCAGGCGGCGCGCATTCGATGATACACCCGCTGGGCGTTACGGGCTTCAATCGTTTGACTGCCATATCGACGAGGAACGACAGTCCCGAGACTGCGTCGAGACCGTTTGCAGCCAGCAGGGACGGCTTCGTACTTGGGGAAGGTGCAGCGATACTTATTCTTGAATCTCTCAGTTCGGCGAAAAAACGGGGCGTCGAAATCCTGGCCGAAGTCATCGGCTACGGCAGCAGTTCAGATGCGTTCCGTGTCACCGATATGCACGAAGAAGGCAGAGGTGCTGTCCAGGCGATGACTGCGGCACTCACCGATGCGGGCATCACGTACAAAGACGTCGATTACATCAATACGCATGGCACAAGCACCGCCGAGAACGACTCGATCGAGACCAAGGCCATCAAAGCGGTTTTCAAAGAAGAAGCGAAGAATACTCCCGCCAGCAGCGTCAAGAGTATGCTGGGCCATTTGATCGGCGCCGCCGGTGCGGCCGAGCTAATTACCTGCGTCCTGGCAATCCGCGACAATGTCGTTCCACCCACAATGAATCTGAACGACCCTGATCCCGCACTCGATTTGGATTATGTCCCCAATAAGCCAAGAAAAATGCCGGTCAATATCGCGATGAACGAGTCTTTCGGCTTCGGCGGGCAGAATAACGTCGTAATTATTAGAAGATGGAAGTAAACTGGAAATGAAAGGCGGGAATCAGGGAAGCAGGATGAAGGATACCCACAACCTGATAACCTGATATTCTGATAGCCAAACACAATGATTGATATTAAACAAATACGCGAGAATCAGCAGAAGTTCAAGGATGCCTGCACGGCGAAGAAATTCGCTGCCGACATTGACAAATTAGTTGAAGTGGATTCGGCAATCAAAACTATCAAACAGAAATTGCAGGATATTTCCACGGACAAGAACCGCATCGGCAAGTCCATCCCAAAGCTCTCGGCGGATGAAAAACAATCGGCGTTGTCACAACTATCGCAGCTCAAGCTGGATGAAGCGAAGTATAGTGACGAACTCGGGCAACTCCAGCCGCAGTTCGATGAGATTATGCAGCAGGTTCCACAGCCGGCGGATGATGATGTACCGTTAGGTAAGGACGATACGGAAAATACCGAAATAAGGAAAGAGGGCGAAATACCCCAGTTCGATTTCGAGCTTAAAGACCACGTTCAACTGGGGCTGGCCCTGGGCATGATGGACATCGAGCGGGGTGTCAAATTAGCCGGGGCGAGAAACTACTTTCTCAAAGGTGACGGTGCCCTGCTGCACTGGGCGGTCCTGCGCTTCGCGATGGATTACATGGTCGGCAAAGGTTATGTCCCCTTGTCGGTGCCGCTTCTGATGAAGGATGAGGCGATGCGAGGGACGGGCTACTATCCCGGTTCCGAAGACCAGACATACCGGATGGAAAAAGACCAGCTCAATCTGGTCGGTACCGCCGAGGTCCCATTGACGGCCTACCGTATGGGCGAGATTTTGGATGCTGATGAGCTGCCGTTGAAATACGTGGCTTTGTCGAGCTGCTTTAGGCGTGAGGCCGGCGCCGCGGGAAAGGACACTTACGGCCTGTATAGAATCCATCAGTTCGATAAAGTCGAACAGGTGGTCATCTGTGAAAATAGTGCCGAGTCGAGCAAAAAATTCCACGAAGAGATTTTAGCCAACGCCGAGGCCGTGATGCAGGCGATGGAACTGCCCTACCGTCTCGTCAATGTCTGCACGGGCGACCTTGGACGAGGCCAGGCCAAAAAATTCGACATAGAGACATGGATGCCCTCGCGCGGTAATTATTGCGAAACGCACAGCGCCAGCAAGT
>CBDVBU010000461.1:0-2744 GCA_965372295.1 uncultured Phycisphaerae bacterium | reverse complement strand
AGAAGGTCGGAGCTTGTGGTGGAACTGTTCATGCCGTGGATGGCCAATAAATTGTTGCCCTGCTGAAGATTATCGAGAAAAGCAGAAACGTCAATACTCTCTAACATGACTGCTGCCGAATCGGAATGGCTTGAACTGGCGTTGGAGTTCCATGCCGGCGTGCCGTCGAAATTGCGTCTTGCCACTTCGACGCCGTTAATGTAAGCGACAAAACCGTCATCGTATCTAACGCTCAGGGTCAAAGAGCTATAGTCGGCGTCAATTGTGAAAGGTATGCGTATATAACACGTGGCGTTTTTGGCATACATTTGTTCTAAAACATCAAGAGTGATGAAGTCCTGGTAGCCCGAGGTCCTCTCGTATCCGACGCCGCCGGGTGAGCCGGAGCAGGAGGACCATGCCGAATCGTCGAAAGCACCGCCGCCTTTCCAGTTTTCGTTGATATCGCCGATTGGAACGAGCACCCGTTTGTCGGCGTTCTCAGGCACCAGGACGGTCGCCGGCTGTGGTGTATCTGGCGAGCGAGGATCGGAGCCATCAAGCGTGTACCATATCGTGCCGGCCGGGGCAGTCATCGAGAGTACGTCGTCTGCCGATATCAGGCCGCCGTGCTGATATGCATCGTTGACGCCAAAGACGGGAGCATCGACGTTGGGATAAAGACCGGCACTACGGAACTGCTGCAGGACGATATCAGATCGTTGAGGAAGATAGTAGTTCAGAATCCAGTCCCGCCCGGCACGCCCATCGTTGTAGTTCGAGTCGCGGTCATACCAGTCATCCAGCGTCAATGGGGTAGAGTGATGTTGGTCTCCCCAGCGCGCAGACTCGGTAACAATGGCCATCTCGATTTCATTCGCCATGGCCGTATAACAGTCGATCAAAGACTGTGAAGTTAAAATTGCATCATTGAAGAAGAAGCGATGCACACGATCCGCGAAAAGCATCCTGTACTCGGCATTCTGCTTAAGGGATTGATGCGGCGCCCCCGCCGAGGAGAAATTATTGTTCAGGGCGTTCTTGTTGAGTGGTGAGCGGCCCAGATTGTTACCCATGGTGTTCTCATAATCCCAGCAATAAAACTTAAAGCCGGTACTGTTATCCGACCGCTCCCGTGCAGCGTACCAGTTTTTCCAGGGCCAATCCCAGTTGCCTCCCCAGAGGTTGACTATAAGGTAGTCAATATAGTTCGTAACATCGAGCAGATCCGGAATAGCGGGGTTCGGAGTACCATCAGGATCGCAGCCTTGAAGCTCCTGGTACGCATTATTGGAATTCCCTGCCTGCCGGCACATGACAAGCATCTGGTTCCACGCCGAAGAATCTCCGTTGATAACCTCAAAACGTTCGTGTCCGGAATGTATTGCGTCCCAATTTTCCTTTTCGCCTCCGTAGTAGCTGGCCGAGAAGGAATGGTCCGGCCGCTCACACGGATTGTAAAGACCCCAATACAAACCATTTATATAGAGATGAACAAATGTCCCATTAGAACCAGCATTTCCTGTAGCTATCTGCAAACTTCGCCCAAACTCATCGCGCGTATATTGCTCGGTGAATCTTGCGGCGTTCCATGTGTATCCGTCATTAGCGCCGCCACGGAGCACGATCGTATCAAACTCATCGACCGCATCATCCCCGAATAGTGGATATCGCAGCTTGGTCGGACCATAGATTCCTTTGAAAAAAAGACGGAAGGAATTCTTCCTGGCGTTGTTAAGAGGCCGGAACCAACCGCCCTGAATGCGGACACCACAGTTGATTTGGAATCCCTGTTCGCCATCGGGATAAATCAGTTCAATAGAACCCGGCCTTTCCCACGAAACACCTCTGTTCGTCGGATTGGTGTATATGCCCTTGCTCGAATCGAACAAATCGTCCTTTGTCATTACGAGTGACATCGTGGGAATCGACAAAAGAGCATCTTTCATCATACCGTTATAACGCGGATCCTGAACAATATCCGGATCCATCTGATAGTCGGCGGAAGTTCCGCCCCACCTCGATGGAAATCCTGAAGGACTACGCGGCTGCTGGAGGACGTCATCAAGAAAAATAAACGTCTGAGTATTGATTTCGCTTGGCATCCAGCCCGGCTTAACCGCCTTCGCTCGTAAATATGTGGTCTTATTGATAGCAATAGGGCCGGTATAAACCGTACCACCAGAGAGCCCACGTGCAGTAGCATAATATGGCTCGGAACCATCAAGAGTATAATATATTACAGCATTTTCGGTTTCAGTGGCGATGGTTACAGAGAAAGGCATTACATAAAAACCACGATTATGGCTGAATTTAGTCTCGGCAACCTCGTCTAAATACGCACTAATATTTTGGCCCCCCGGGCTGGGAACGCTGAAGAAACGCTGATTATCATCGGCATCGGGATAGCGTCCATAGGAGATATCGGTTGTCTGGTCGCCAAAAGCGATACTATCAATCAGAGTAATGCCGTCACTGTCGAAAAGGCCGATTTCTTCGCCGTCCGCATCGAGTTTGAAATTCGCGTGCAGCCCGGCGTCGGCTGTATCGTTATCGGCCCATATCAAAAGAAAACCGCCGGCGGGGATGGTCGTTGCGGCAGCATTGTTAGCTGGTATCCGCCATTTGGTCGTATCGGACAGATCGTCCGTCAGATACATGCCGCCAATATCAATCGCACCTGCGCCATAGTTATGAATTTCGATCCAGTCATCGTACTGGCCCTGCAGGTCAGGGAGAAAACCGCTGTTGGATGCCATCAGCTC
>CBDVBU010000460.1:0-2757 GCA_965372295.1 uncultured Phycisphaerae bacterium | reverse complement strand
CAATAGCCGAGGTGGGAGTCGAACCCACACGCCCATTACGGGCAGGGGATTTTAAGTCCCCAGCGTCTGCCATTCCGCCACTCGGCCGGGCGCAATAGACTAACGTATTCGGCGCGAATTTGCAAATAAAGATTAGTGTGAAAAATTAGAGAATTGAATTCTGGCAGCTAAATCCGGACCTAAATCGGGAGAGAGAATTCATTATTCGCCGCTTTATACGGGCCAGCATAATGGTCCTTTCAAGCCTTTTCAACTGCGGGTCGCCGTCATCCAGAGCACGTGCTTTGCTGATTCTCTCTGCGGCATCGGTTAATTTACCCATTGCCAGGTAAACAGAAGCCGAATCGCGCAAAGTCGGAATGTGTTCGCTTTTGATATCGAGCGTATGGGCGAAAAGCTCCGCCGCGTCCTCGAACTCACCCTTTATAGCACTGACAACTCCAAGATAATAATAAGCATCCGCATTGGCACAATCTATATCGACGGCCCGCAGCAGACAATGCGTCGCACAGCCGAGATCCCCGACTGCCAAAAACATCGATCCCATTGAGACCAATGTATCGGCGTCCTCCAAAGCCAGCTTCATCTCGGAAACTAGATAAGCCCTGGCATCCGTTTTTTGGTCTTTTAACAACGCCTGCTGGGCCAGCCTGTAACACGGCCCCTGAAGTGCACTGTCTTTCTGAAGCGCCCGATTGTATAGTTCCAGCGACCGCTCGCAATCGTTGCTGTTAAAGGCAATTTCTCCGAGATAAAACAAGGCGGCGGCAAAATCCGGATCCATCTCGATAATCCTGTTGAACTTCTCCCGGGCCGATTCGATATCGCCGGCCTCAAGCAGAAACATACCAAAATCGAAAATAACGTCGATATCGCCCGGATTGATACGAAGCTCGGCCAGAAAATGCTCCCGGCTTTGTTCGGTTTTGCCATCCGACCAGTAAGCCTGAGCAATCCGGTAGCTGATCTGTGGGTGGCTCGGCTCAAGCTCTGCCGTACGCAGCCAGCAGCGAATTGCCCGTTTGTACTCGCCCCGGGCAAAAAGACTGTTGCCGATATTGTAATAGCACAGAGCACAATCCGGTTTTATCTGCTGGGCAAGATAGAACATCTGCTCGGCCAGATCGTGCAAGCCCATCTCGGTGTACGTAATAATCCGATTACAGTAGCACGGTTCAAATCCAGGATCCTGCTCCTGGATACGCTCAAAAGTATCGATGGCCAGATCATATTGACCGGTTCGGGTATAATCGACCGCCAGCGAGTTCAATATCTCCAGGTCATCAGGATTCAGTTCCAGGGCGGTCTCATATTCGGTTATCGCATCTTCGAACCGGCTTATCGAATCCAGGGTAAGCGCCTTGTTGAAATGCCACGAACTGTTGGCGGGATTTATCTCGATTGCCGTCTCCAGCTCGTCGAGAGCCTGGGACATATTGCCGTCTTCGTAAAGTTCAAAAGCCTTGTGAGCCTTCTGCTCGGCTTTGTCATAAGAGCCGAATTCCATATCATCGAAAATCATAAACAATCCTTTACTTTATTTTTCGCCCAATAAACAAAATATTACCAACGCACTTATCGCCAACAAAACACCGCCGCCTTAGTAGTTTCCCGGCAATTCGAGAGCTTTTTGTTGGCAGTAAAATTTTGTTGCATCATTGGCCTATAAACTCTTATAATTGCAAAAGTTAGCTTTTAGTGCTAAAAGACCATGCACCGGAGTTACTTCGGTGCTGATCTGTTTTTCTGGAAAGTTGCCGCTGATAGTCTTATAATGTATAATCTGAAAATAGCGGATAACGAGCAAAAAATGAACGCTATACGCAGAAGTTATTTGGAGAATCGAAGCTATGGTTAGAGAAATAAAAGGCCAGATAGCCGCCGGTAAAGGCAGTTACGCTATTGTCGTGAGCAGATTCAACGAATTCATAACGTCGAAGCTGATGGCTGGTGCGATAGATTGTCTCCAGCGTCATGGTGCCGCTGACGAGCAAATATCCGTAGTATGGGTGCCGGGCGCATGTGAAATTACGCAGGCCTGCAAGAAACTTGCCGACAGCGGCAAATATGTCGCGGTACTCTGCCTCGGTGCGGTAATACGAGGCCAAACCGCCCATTACGATTATGTCTGTCAGCAGGTAGTCCGGGGTATCGGGCAAATCAATTATGATTCGGCAATCCCGGCTGTATTTGGCGTCCTGACCTGCGAGACACTCGAACAGGCCGTAGAAAGGGCCGGCACGAAAATGGGTAACGCCGGCGCCGACGCGGCTTTGACAGCTATGGAAATGGCCAACGTGATACAACAGATTAGCAGTTTGTAGTTATAGGATCGTAGTTCGTAAACTACGAACTATGCACATGGATAGAAGAACAAGGGCCAGAGAACTGACGATGCAGGCATTATATCAACTCGATGTGCAGGGCACGGATGTGCTCGAACATTTAGGGCGGTTCTTTAGAGAAGCAGATCCGGATGATTTCGTCCGCAATCTTGCTTCGGACTGGTCAAAAGGGGCTTGGGGAAATTTGGAACAGTGTGACGAATTGATAGCAAGCTCGACAATAAAATGGCAATTCGCAAGACTCTCACCCGTCGATAAAAGCATTCTGAGATTGGCGGTCTATCAGTTGAAATTCTGTTCCGATATCCCGCCCAAAGTTGTGATAAACGAGGCTATCGAGCTTGCAAAGAAGTACAGCACCGATAAGTCGCCGGGATTTGTTAACGGTGTGCTCGATGCCATCCTGAAAAAA